>JBOGJX010000397.1:0-6286 GCA_050745285.1 Terriglobia bacterium | reverse complement strand
ACCCATTTTCGGGCCTCTCGCACACTGCCGCTGCCGAGGTTGAGATCAATCTGCGGCTGCGCCCCGATCAACTGGGCAAATTTCATCAGCTCATCGGTACCGAACAAGTTGTATTCCGGGATACCCCACGCCGGATTTAGCATGGTGAGCCGCGTATCCATGGGACCGATGCCCTCCTGCCAATGGTAGGCGCTGGTGAAGTTACCTCCATAACGAAGCAACGAGCTGTGGAGGGCTTGCGCCAAGCGAACTACGTCAGGATTGAATCCTTCCAGAGCGTCGGCGGGGTAAAGGCGGATTTCATCAATCGAAAGCCGATGATCCCCACGAATGGAAACTGCGAAGTCAACGGGTTCAAGCGGTGCTACCGCGCCGGCCGGAAGTGAAAGACGGAAAGCCAGCTTGTGCCAGCCCGGTATTTCCGGAACCTGTAAGTTGGTATAGGCGAGAATCGAGCCGGGCTCGTTGTGCCGGCGAAAGCTTACCATCAAAGCTTGCGAGCCTTCGGTGGGCTGAGCGAACAGAACGCCTTGATAATTCCGTTCGCGCTCAATCGGAAGATAAACGCTTTGCCGGATGCCCACTTCCCGCCCGGCGAGACCCATCAAGTAAAGATAGCGGCTGGAGTTGGCGGCGCCGCCCCAGCGCGGCTCGTACCGGCGATCTTCCTTTTCCCAGAGCGGCAGCCACGGCAGCGGCAGGCCAATTTTACTTGAGTATTGAAACTCGGGGGAGGAGAAGCGCCGCGCCAGTGTTGCGAGGCTCGCGTCGTAGTTTTCGAGGCTCGGATTATCCAACAGTTCTGCGGAGACGCCGCCGAAGATGGATCTTCCGATGTCTTCCAAAAACGTCCCATACACGGTACGTGGCACTCGATAGGAGGCTGGCTGCGATGCGTCAACCTCAATCGCCGCCTCGGGCGAATTTGTCCGAACATAAGTGGATATGGGCTGGCCGCTGAGCGGTAGCCCAGAAGTTACCAAGAACAAGATTCCTAGCCAAGCACGCATCGGGCCGCCACGGTGTTCCTTCCCTTGGGATGTGTTGCAAAATTGGAGAGAGCACAAAGAGCGGCGCGAACAGCGATGTGAGTTCAGGCAGCGAGGCCGAAGGCCCGATTGAGGAATCGGTTCTAGGTTCTGGCCATTGTCCATCCAGTGAGCTTCTCACCTGAACAGGCGTCCTTGCATACTCTCGTCTAGAATGTGTATCTTACTGCAAACTGCAAGATACGCGGCGCGACGTCGCTTAATATGACGCCATACGTACTATCTTGTAAGTTGTTATCCGGGTTTTGAAAGTTTACCTGGTTTGTCAGGTTGAAGAACTCGAACCGCAGTTCCAGCCGCTGCTTCTCCTTGATCGTGAAATACCGGCTGAGCGCCGCGTCGATATCAAAATACGAAGGCCCAACCAGCGAATCTGACCCCGCATTGCCGAATGTGCCGAGTGCGTTAGGAACAAAGGCCGCGGCGTTAAGCCACTGACGGGTACTCGTATTTCTCTCATACGGATTTGCTCCGGTCGCATTTGGGCGATCGTTCCCTATTCCTGTCAGGGAGTTATCAAGACCGGTGAGCGGTGAAAACCAGGTTCCAGTGTGCATGGAGATAATGGGCGCTAGCTGCCAATTACCAAGCAGCCGGCCGGCCCATCGGTTCGAGAACTGGGGTGTTTCAGCAACAAACGTGAGATTAAAACTGTGGCGGATGTCAAAGCCGCAATTTCCGCGTTCGGCGTTGCGATCGTACGGATTCTGAGTGAGCGGACCGCCGAGGTCGCCTTCGAAATCCGCCTCGCTGATGCAGTGGGAATAGGTGTAATTGGCCATAATCGTGTAATGGTTGCTGAAACGATGCTGGCCCTTAAGTAGAAGCGCGTTATACTCTGCATTAGCGCCGTCGTCCGCTTGCCAAATGCTCGAATAAAGAGAGCCAACAACGGGATTCTGGAGATAGAGCACGCGCCGCTGGTTTGTATTCGACGTGGTTGAACAGGGTGCTCCGCCGCACATTCTCGGGATATAAACACCGGCGTTTATATCCTCCCCGGTGTAAATATGGCTCGTTTTATTGCCCATATAAGTCGCCGAAACCAGCCAATTCTTTCGTAGCTGCAACTCATAACTGAGATTCCACGTGTCAGTATAAGTGGGATGGGCGTGAATGGGATACGTGAAATAGCTGCCGCCTGCGGGGAAAACCTGGTTCTGAGAGGGCGGGTTGGGCGATGGGAATGGGTTGCCGCCTGGATACCCCAAATAAGGATTCGACAGACCGCCTATTGGGCTAGGCACGCTAATGCCGGTTCCCCATGGAGAGTCCGCGGTTTGGTCGGTCCAGTAGCCGGCGGCCATGGTGTCATACAAAAGGCCGTAACCAGCTCGAATCACCTGGCGACCGCTGCCGGTTGGATCCCAGGCCAGTCCTGCACGGGGCTCAAAGTCCCAGGGTCTGTTATCCGTAAAGTTGTGCGGTATACCCGGATCGCCCGGGAAAAGCAGTCCCGCTGGAGCATTGACGTATACTTTGCTCTGTGTACCCGCAGCGAAGGCTGCCGGATCAAAGTGGTTCATCCGGTTACGCACTTCGCGCCCGGGCATGTAAGGCTCCCACCTCACGCCAAGATGAAGCGTCAGCTTTCTATTAAGCTGGACAACGTCACCAAGATATGCTCCCACATAAGTTTGACGGATGTCAGAATACTGCGTGTTTCCCTGCGAAAAAGTGTTGGGCATCCCCAACATGAAATCAAGCAACGCATCGTTCGAGAATTGCCCATTGAACGTGAAAGCGCCGTTACCTAGGGATGCGCCTACGGAATCGAAGCGATAGCGCATCCATTCACCGCCGAAGGAGAAATGATGTCGTCCATGAATGATATCGAGGTCGTCGGCAAACTGAAAATTGTTTTGGCGAAGGGTCGCGGGGGAACCGGTATTAAAACTGAGATAACCGTTGATGATCAGATTTAGGTAGTTCGGGAAAGGTTGATAAATGGTGGCGCCAACGGTGTTTAAATTGATCATACGAGGAGAAGGTCCACGCGTAATTCCAAGTCGCGTATATCCGATATGGGCGGAGTTAAGCGCCGTGGGACTAAACGTATAAGTATCGCCAAGCACCACTGACTGACTGCGATCGAGAACTGCGCTCTGGTTGGCCAGTAGTATATTGGAAGTGCTAAATTGGCCAGGCCTTGCGTAATCCGAGTAGAAGTAGTGCACAAACAAACTATGTTTCGCGCTTTGGTTCCAATCCGCCCGGCCAATATATTGATCTTCGCGTTGCGGCTCTGGAATTGCGTAAGTCAACTGCCCGCAGGGATTGTTCGATATGGGCACGTATTTGAGCAGGTTTAGAGCCTGCTGATTAAACATGGCGGGGGGAACAAAGTCATTCGCAAAAGGCAGCCCTGTGGCTGGGTTGACGATCGCGCGCGCGGCGCCACTGGCTTGGCAAGCGGGAGATTCCAGTTGGCTGAAATCTCCATTGAGCGCCGCCTGCGTGGGCACGAAGGAGATAAACGAGGGTGGTGCGGTGCGTATCCGGGTTCCCTGATACCCGAAAAAGCCAAACACTTTGTCTTTCTTGATCGGCCCACCAATCGTCCCGCCAAACTGATTTCGTTTCAGGGAATCCTGGCTGGCCGCGAAGAAGTCGCGGGCGTTGAACGCCCCGTTACGCACGAATTCAAAGAGATCTCCGTGGAATTGATTGGCGCCGGATTTGATCACTGCGTTGACTACGGCCCCAGGATGCATCCCGTAACGCGCCGAAAGCGCGCTGGTTTGTACGCTGAATTCTTGAATCGCATCCGGGAAGGGAAACGGAAGATTAACGTTGGAAAAATCATCCATATTTTCGCCGCCGTCGATCAGATAATTCGTCCCGTCAGCCTGTCCTCCCGCCACCGAAATATCATCCGCGCTGAAGTAGTCCTTACTACCGACCAAGTCGTTAAAATTAGACCCGTTGGCTGGGCCGACGTCGTTTGCTGCGCCGGACAACATGATCAGTTGCGTGGCCTGACGGCCATTGAGGGGCAGGTTCACAATGCGCTGTTGATCCATAACCTGCGAGACGGAACTGGTTTGTGTGCGCACCATGCTGACGTTCGCCGCAACTTGAACGCTTTGCGTGACTTGCCCCAGGTGCAATGTGACGTTGATGCTGGCCTTGTCGCTGACCTGAAGAATGATTCCTGTCTGGATATAGCGGTTGAAGCCTTTGGCTTGCACCTCGAGCTTGTAATGCCCAACAGGCAGGTCCGGGAGCACGTAAGTTCCATCCGGACCGCTTTGTGTAATTCGGACCAGCCCCGTGTCGATTTGCGTAGCTGTTACCTTTGCGGCTGGCGCCTGCGCACCGCTGGGGTCCGTAACGACGCCTGATATTTGCGCGCTCGCCACGGCTTGGCCCATAAGTGGGGTAACAGACGCAGCGGCCAGCATTACTATCGTTACGGCAGCGCTCAGAATAACCGCCACAATTGTTCGGCTCATGAGGGACTCTCCTTATCCAAAGTTTTGAGAACTTTTCCGTTTTCGAAAATGGCCTCGGGCGGGTTTTTCTCGATGGCGTCTTCCAGAAATCGAAATCCAAACTGCCCAGTATCGCCACCCGCGCTTTTCAGTTCCGAAGCTCTTAAGCCTCCGTGCGGCACAGGATAATGACTCGAAAAATCTGAGTCACCTGTGACGATTAAACGGCGTGCTCCACAATCTCTTCGGTGTGGGGCTCCCAGTAAAGCTTTTTTCCGCTCCAGTAGGATTGGGTGGCCATGATGCACACCAGAGCGTGTGAAAAGCCGTGATCCACGTTGGCATTCGGCTGTTTGCGGTCTTGCATGGCCCGCAGCCAGTTCATGAGGTGCGTCACATCATCGTCACTCGGGCCGAGCGAATTGGCCTGAGGGGCGCCCGGAACACGCATCACTTCAGCTCCGTCGTGCTGCGGGCCCATGCCCGGCACTTGCGTGTAGACCGGGCCGGATTCGTCATCAGGATCAAATTCTTTTCTTCCTCCCTCCTGGGTCACCACGAAGAGCGAAGCGCCCTCACCGCCGTAATTAATAATCGTGCCATCGCGGCCTTGAATGCGGCTGAAGCTGCGGTAACTGTTGCCGAACGTGGTTCGGTACGTGTAAAGAAACCCTTTGGGATAGGTCAGCGCCGTAATGCACGTATCCGGATTCTCGCGGTCGTCCTTCCAAACAAGAACGCCGCCCTGAGATACCGCGCTCACCGGATAAGCTTCATCCGTCCATAAGTGAACGAGGTCGCTGGCGTGACTGAGCCACTGGTCAAAAATGCCGGAGGAGAAGTCCTTATATAGCCGGAATTCCAGATAAATGTGTGGATTGAAGGGCCTGTATGGCTTGCCGAGCAGCCAGCGCTTCCAGTCGGTGTCCTGCTCGCGGAGTTGCGAAGGCCGGCCGTAAAGCCACTTCTTCCATTCCATCTTTTCATCCATTAGCATCTGGATATTTCTCCCGGTATCCGCATTGCGGAACCGCCATCGCTCCTCATTGACGTTCCATTCCTGCTCAATTTGAACAATCTTTCCGATCTTTCCCGAACGAATGATATCCCGTACTGCCAACGGATACGGCTGGCTGCGGTGCTGAGTTCCCATTTGCACAACCTGTGTGGAAGCTTTGACCGCGGCGCGCGCCTCCTTCGCTTCCGTGAGTACATTGGCAAACGGCTTTTCCACATAACAGTCCTTCCCAGCACGCACCACGTCAATGCACAGCTTGGCGTGCTGGAAATCGGTGGTGGCAATCATGACTCCGTCGATGTCCTTGCGGTCGAGCATCTGTTCTGAATACTTGTACATCTGAGGCTGAAGGCTAAAGAGCGATTTCACCTGTGCCGCGCGACGCTCGCGCGCCAGGCTCCAGAGGTCGCATACTGCGACGGTTTCAACCGGCATCCGCTTCGCCGCCAGAGAGACCATGTGCACATGCCCCTCGCTTCGTGAGCCGCAGCCAAGCTGTGCCAGGCGGATTCGGTCATTGGCGCCAAGCACGCGCGCGTATGAGCGCGCCGTCATCCCCGCACTGGATGCGGCAAGCAGAGCGCCTCCGGCTTGCCGCACGAAGGTTCTGCGGGTAATTTCCTTGCTATCGTGCCGGGCCATCATTTCCTCCCAAGTGGGTTCCATGCGCGAATACGCTTTGTGAAATATGCCCCGAGTCAGCGGAACGCATCGTTTTCTATCTGGGCTGCCGATACCTCGTCCAGATAGATCGTAGCGTCCGGGTGCGCCCTCAGAATGGTGGC
>JBOGJX010000396.1:0-3874 GCA_050745285.1 Terriglobia bacterium | reverse complement strand
AGCCGGCGAAGGGAATCGAACCCCCGACCTACGGTTTACGAAACCGTTGCTCTACCAACTGAGCTACGCCGGCAGACGCGAAAATGCTCACCCAACAAATTTAGCATAGCCGCCAAATCTGCGGGTGAGCATTTTGGAGAGGAGAATAGAAAGACGGACGCGCTCCGCCAACTAAACCCGAAGGGGAGTCTAGTTAATCGGCCACCACGATGTCAAGGTATTTTTTTATTTTTTTTGTATCAAATAAAGCCATTATTATCAATTGCTTATACGGTGTTTGCGCGGAAATTTTTTCGCCTGGCGCGCACCGATCCAAGCATCATGCTCCGATGGGGAAGAGGTTCGCAATGATATGTAAATAGGCGGGTTGCATCAGCTTAGCTTAAGTCTTATCAAGATGTCGTCATCTGCCCGGATCCAGTTGGACTTCGGGAAGACCTTCATAATCAACCGCTTAGTCAGGTAGATGAAAATGCCTCCCAAGATTGCGAGCACGAGGACTATTCCGATCAACTCGCCATTGGCAACGAAGAGCTGAACGACCTCGAGGACAATGTTTTCTTTGCGGGGATACTTGGGTACCGCGCTGACCGTCTGGGTGATCCTAAAGCGGTCCAGGAAGCGCGTGGCCGCGCTCTGCGATTGGGCATTAAGAACCAGCAGGGCGAAGGAGCCGTCCTGCCGCCCATAAATGGATCCTGGGCCAGCATCCTGGTTCATGTGCAGGGCCGCAACCATTTGCTGAAATCGGGCTTGCGCCAATTGCGGCGTGGGGTAGCTGATTTCAAGCAGAACCATCCGGTCTTTGCCCTCGGGGCCACTGCGGCCACTGCGGTATGTCCCGGCCTTGGCTTCAACGCCGTCGGCAAAGCCGATCAGTCTGGCGGGAAACGAGGGGAACGCAAACTTGGCGGCCTCGGGGCCAAGAATATACTTTTCGGTCCTCGGCTCAAGCCCGCGCGTGGGAAGGCCGGTAGGGAGACTCTCGGCATTCTCGACGGAAAGCCGTGCTCCTCCGATTGCGGCCAAGAGGGTCTTCAAAGCCTGGTTCGGGAGGGCAGGATCAGCCGGGTGGAGCACCCGGATAAAGTAGCGACCGCGTGTCATCAGAGCAAATTTGCTGTTGGCTACGGCGAGATCGATCCCTTCAACCGGCCTCATGTCCGTGCTTTGGTACAGCGTATAGAGAGCGTAAGCAGAGGAAGGATCGGTAGCTTGTTCGAAGATGACGATCGGCTGAAAATCGCGCATCCGATAGATGCGCTTACTACCTGAGGTTACTCCCAATTCCTTGTCTACCGGGATTTGATCGCCGAACACAGTAAGGCTCTGAAGTGAGAGAGTGGAGGTGGACTCAAGCCTCCATGCGGGCGCCGGGAGCAGGGGAATCACGACGCTTTTCTGCGCCGCCGGCAAGGCCGCCGTGAGAAGGACAGCCGCGACGATTAGGCACGGCCTAAGCCAGGTGGCCCGAAACCGTTTGGCTAAGATGGAAAACATCACGGTAAGAATATCAGAAACTAGGCGCGCCATGTTGAACCGGTTGGGCTGGTTGAGCTGGACGAGCTGGGGGGGAGGCGGTGCGTTGCGCCACCCGGATAGTTCCCAGGCTGTTGGCGTAGCGGACAATGCCATCGTAAAGGCCGACCGCAATTTTTTCGCGAAATGAGCCTTTGCGGAGCATGTGTTCGTCATGAGGGTTCGAAACGAAAGAGATTTCCGCAAGGATGGAAGGCATATTGGCGCCAATCAGGACAACGAAGGGAGCTTTTTTCACGCCGCGGTTCTTTTGCCGATCACCCGCTTCGTCGAGATGGTTGACCAGTTGATCGTCCACCATCTTGGCGAACTGGCGCGACTCGTCAATCTTCTCCGAAAGGGCGATTTTCTTGATGAGGTTTTGCAGTTGGTAAACCGATTCCTGCGACGATGAGTTTTCCCGAGCCGCCAGTTGCAGGGCCGCCGGGTCTGACGTGAAGTTCAGGTAATAGGTCTCAATGCCGCGCGCGGAGGGATCCGCGCTGGCATTGGCGTGGATCGAGATAAATAGGTCAGCGCCGTATTCGTTGGCGATGGCCGTTCTCTCTTCGAGCGGAATAAAGACATCCGTGCTGCGAGTCATAATCACCTGGCAGCCCATCCGTCGCACGATCAATTTCCGCAAGCGCAAGGCGACGTCCAGCACCAAGTTCTTTTCTTCGAGTCCCGTGGGGCCGATGGTGCCCGTGTCTTTGCCGCCATGACCGGGATCAATCACAATTCTTCTGATTTTCAAGCCTAAAGCGCGGGTCAGCGTCGGAGAGAGTGCGGATCGCGGCGTCGCGAGTGAGGGCGGTGAAATCGCGCCCGCTGCTGGCGCGGCCTCAGCGGCTTGAGCTACTTGATGGTCCCGCGCCGCCAGACCGCTCGGAGTGGGGGGAGCCGCAGAACGGGATGCGCTGCCCGCCGGGCGGATTGCGGCTCCTGGACGAGACGCGGGGAAGAGCCCGGAGTTAAGCGCCTCGGTGCGCGCCGCCGTGTTTGACTCCGCGCGGCTAGCCGTCTGCCCCGACATGCCATGGGTAACTGACCTGTATCCAGGGGTGGCTTGAGCCGTTTGTACATGGGTTCCAATCTCCGCATGGAGCCGGGTTCCGCGTTGTTCAGTTCCGATTGACGGCTTCAGGTTTCGCGCCAGGAGGGTCTTTGGGGCGCCGTGAATGTCGATGATGAGTCGAAAAGGATCGGGTAGCGAGAAGACCGAGTAGTCCTCGATTTGCGGCACGTCGAGCACCACGCGCGTGATATCCGGCTTGAACTGGGCCACTCGGACGCGCTCGAGAAACCCGTTCTCCACCGGGAAGGCTTTGCGGGCCAGCTCCGGACTCAATCGCGCCCCGGCGAGATCAAAAACCAGGCGCGGCGGGTGTTCGAGATGCATGGCGTTAAACGTCACCGGGCCGTCCATACGGATGACGACGCGAGTGTAGTTCGGGCCGACCCAGTGGCGGATGCCCCGAACCTCCGGCAGGCCGCCCGCCGCCGGGGTCCCGGTCATGGCAGTCCGGCGGGCGGCCACCGGCTTGGGCGATGATCGGGTGGGCCAACGCGCGAGTTGGCGGTCAATCTTTGCGATCTCTTGCCGGGCAGCGGCGGCTCGCTGCGAGCGCGGGAACTCTTTCAGGAACTGCTCGTAGGCGGCGCGCGCCTCCACCGGGTTTTCAATGTCCGCGCGGTAGATTCCCGCCACCGTGTAGGCGGCATCCGCGGCAAGGCTTCCATACGGATATTGCGCGGCGAGGAATTGATAGGCCTCGATCGCCTTCGAATAATAGCGGTCGGAAGTGAACTGGCGGCCCATCTCTTCGTAGACGCCGGCGGCGGCGGCGAGCGCGGCAGGCGTCTCCGGATAGCCAGGGTCCGTGCGATAGACGAGTTGAAACGCGCGAACCACCCGCTGGTACTGAGTAGCTGGCTGGCCGGGGTGGGATTCGAGCGCGGCTCTCAGCCGCTCCGCGCGCTGGTAGGCGCCGGCGGCCCGCGCGCGCCGCGAGGGCCGCGCGGACTGCATGGCCTGCATCGATTGCCCGGCAAAGACGCAAAGCAGTGACGAAATTACAGCACACGCCATCGCTCGCATCAACGAGCGCGAGAGCCCTTCACGACGGAGAGTATAGGCTTCTCTGTATTCCATCAATTTATCGGGCCTCATGGCCAGGGACAGGTAGCGCAGAGTTTTGGTTCTAATAGCCGGTCATGTCGTTTGGCGACACCCGCAAAGCATGAAAATAGGGCCGGAAGGGCATGGCTTTAGCCATGCCGTAAGCGCGCCCCCTCACCCCCGTCCCCTCTCCCTTAGGGAGAGGGGGGAACCACGAAGTGGTGGGTGAGGGCG
>JBOGJX010000395.1:0-3778 GCA_050745285.1 Terriglobia bacterium | reverse complement strand
CGACGCTATGCCCCAAGCTCTTGATGGCGGCGTTCAACCCGGCCGCGCGCACCGCGGAAGGCCCCATGTCTACGCCGCGACGCTCCTGGCCGAGATCAAGTGGAACTCCCAGAATCCGGATTTTCATGTGGTCACTTCTGCCTCAGCAAGCACGGCCCCACCGGGGCAATTCATATTCATATCATATCCGGTGCATTGCGCCTATATAACGTGGCGGGAGGGCTCATGCTTAGTTGCATTAATCCGGGCGATTATTTGCGGCTGCCGGAAGGGCGGGGTTTCAACCCCGCCGCCCCCGTGGCAAGGCTAATGGGCCTTCAGGCCCTGAAGCCGGATTGCTTCAGGGGCTAAAGCCCGCAAATCGGACCGGAATTCTACGGCGGGGTTGAAACCCCGCCCTTCCTCCTGGCGAGGAACAATGCCGCTTATTTCTGCAACTAAGCACTCAACTTGTTGGCGCGGATGAGTGTGTTCGCGCCCCTTGATTTGGCCGCCGCAAACTCGGGCATTCAGGAGAATCAAATCGTCAGCGTCCTTCGGGCCGGCGCCAAGCGACGCGCGAGAAGGACGAATGTGAAGTCCAACTTTTACGGCGTGGGCGCTTCATCGGGAATCAGGCCTGCATTCTTCATGTCCGTCCAAAAGTCCGGAGGGATACCAAGGCGGATCAGGCGGAAGTTCTCCTCGGCTTCTGCGATTGACCGCGCCCCTGGAATGATGGAAGTGACGGCGGGGTGTGCCAGCGGAAATTGGAGCGCCGCTGCCTTCAGGGGGACGCCGTGACGGGCGCAGACCGCCTCCACCTTCCTTACCTTCTCAAGAATTCCGGCTGGAGCATCCGCATAATCAAATTTCGCGCCCGGCCGCGCGCCCGTAGCGAGCACGCCGCTGTTATACGGTCCACCGATAATGATGCTGATGTTCTTCTGCGCGCAAAGAGGCAACAGGTCCATCAAGCCAGTGTGATCGATGAGCGTGTAACGGCCAGCCAGAAGAAAGCAGTCAAAATCGGCCTCGCGCGCAAACCGGGCCAGCATCTCCGCGTGGTTCATGCCGGCTCCCACCGCGCGGATTACTCCATCCTGCCGCAGCTTGGCGAGCGCCGGGAATGCGCTTTTCAGGGCTTCCCGCTCGTGTTCGTCAGGATCGTGGATGTGGAGGATGTCGATGCGGTCAAGGCCTAATCGCTTCAGGCTCTCTTCGACGGACCGCATCACTCCGTCGTAGGTGAAATCAAAAACGGGCTTGAACGGCAAGGGATTGTCAAACTCGCGCAGTTCGATCTCGCCGGGCCGCGCCGGAATCAGCAGACGCCCAACCTTGGTAGCAAGAATATACGAAGAACGTGGGACGCCGGACAGCGCCTTGCCAAGATAGGTTTCGCTCTTGCCGTGCCCGTAAAGGGGCGCGGTATCCAGGAAATTAATTCCCAGCGAAAGCGCGCGGCGCACCGTGCCCAGCGCTTCCGATTCTTCGACATCGTGAAAGAGGCCGCCCAATGGCGCCGCCCCCATGCCGAGGCGCGTAACCTCCAGGCCGGTCTTTCCGATAGACGCTTTCTCCAACGGGTTCATAGCTCTCCCTGGGTTAAATTAATGGTACGGCGGCTAGCCGTCGTCCCGCGCTTGGGGGGGAATGACAGCGCTCAGCATGACGGCCGGTTTTGGCTGCCGCCAGAGGCCACCGCTACAGAGAAATGCCGCAGAGTTTTAAGTGCAAAACTCTGTGAATCTCAAATTTGAAATCTCAAATTGAGATTGGAAATTTACGATCATGCCTCGGGGCGGTTGCGCCGGGGCCGCTTGTTCGACTGAAGGATCTTTTTTCGCACGCGAACGGATTTTGGCGTAACTTCCACGTACTCGTCCTCGGCGATGAACTGCATGGCCAGCTCGAGACTCTGCAGCCGCACCGGGACCAGCCGGATGGCCTCGTCCGCCACGGAGGCGCGCATGTTGGTTTGCTTCTTCTCTTTCACCGCGTTGACGTCCATATCATCCCAGCGCGAGTTCTCTCCGACCACCATGCCTTCGTAAACGTCGATCCCCGGCCCCACAAACAGCTCGCCGCGCTCCTGCAGGTTATAGAGAGCGTAACCAGTCGTTTTGCCGGACCGGTCCGCGATGAGGGAACCGGTAAGCCGCGAGGCAATGTCTCCCTGCCAGGGGCCGTATTCCTCAAATAGCGTGTTGACTACGGCCGTTCCCCGCGTGTCCTGCATGATCTCGCTGCGCAGCCCGATAAGCCCGCGCGAGGGGATCGCAAATTCGAGCCGGACGCGGCCACCCACCGAGCCTTGCCCCGCCATCTTGGTGTTGATACCCTTGCGGCTGCCAATCTTCTCCATCAACACGCCCACAAATTCCGATGGGCAATCGATGATGAGCTGCTCGATGGGTTCCTGCACTTTGCCATCAACCTCGCGCGTTACTATTTCCGGCTTGCCCACCGCGAGCTCATAACCTTCGCGCCGCATCGTTTCGATCAGGATGGCCAGTTGCAGCTCGCCCCGGCCCAGGACTTTGAATGAGTCGGTGCTTTCCATCTCTTCCACCCGCAGGGCGACGTTGGTGAGCAACTCCTTCTGCAGCCGGTCGCGCAGGTGGCGCGACGTGACGTAGGCGCCTTCGTGCCCCGAAAAGGGAGACGTGTTCACGGTAAACACCATGGAAATTGTCGGCTCGTCCACCGGCACGTGCACCAGGGCGCGCGGCTCCTCAACGCTCGTCACCGTCTCACCAATGGTGATGCCTTCGACTCCGGCGATGGCCACGATTTCACCGGCCGCGGCCCGCTCTGCATCCGTGCGCTCGAGTCCCTTGAAACTATAAAGCTTCGTGATTTTCGTGGTTTGGATCGTGCCATCGAGCTTCACAATGGCCGCTTCCTCGCCCCGGTTCAGGGCGCCGGAGAAAATACGCCCGATCGCGAGCCGCCCGTGATAGTCGCTGTAGTCGAGGTTCACCACGAGCAATTGCAGCACGTCCGCCGGGTCGCCCCCCGGAGGAGGAATGTGTTGGAGGATTGCCTCGAAGAGCGGCTTCAGATTCTCCGAGGGCGTATCGAGAGACGTCTGAGCCGTTCCTTTCCGCGCGTTGGCGTACAGGATCGGGAAGTCAATCTGGCCTTCCGTTGCGCCCAGATCAATGAAGAGGTCGTAAATCTCATTCACGACTTCCTGCGGGCGCGCATCCGCGCGATCAATCTTGTTGACCACAACAATGGGAACGAGTTTCGCCTCAAGCGCTTTGCGCAGCACGTAGCGCGTCTGCGGCAGCGGCCCTTCGCTCGCATCGACCAGCAGCAACACGCCGTCCACCAGCTTCAAGGCGCGCTCCACCTCGCCGCCAAAATCGCTGTGGCCGGGCGTATCAACGATGTTGATTTTGACGCCGTTGTAAAAGATGGCGGTGTTCTTCGAGAGGATGGTGATGCCGCGCTCGCGCTCGAGCTCATTCGAGTCCATCACGCGGTCGACCGGCGCCTCGCGGGCGCTAAACGTGCCGCTCTGCCAGAGCATTGCGTCCACCAGCGTCGTCTTGCCGTGATCGACGTGCGCAATGATGGCGATGTTGCGAATAGAGTCATTCATGCGTTTGGGGATTCCAATCTTGGAAGCCGGTTGAGAGCCAAATACAGGGCAAATGCGCGTTTAAATTACGCCCCAGCCTGCATTATTCACGAACATTCCAGGACATGTGGAAGGGCACGGTTTCACCCGTGCCGTTAAGGGCGCTTCCCGATATCTCCTTTCGCGCCGCGAGCGGCTTGTGGCAAC
>JBOGJX010000394.1:0-4321 GCA_050745285.1 Terriglobia bacterium | reverse complement strand
GGCCTTGGGCGCAGCAAGCAGCGCCCCTACAGATTACAACACGGGGCTCAAGATGGCAGCAAAACAACAATTCGCCACGTTTCTGCTGGCGGGAAATTTCTTCGGCGTGGATGTCAATGCCGTTCAGGAGATTCTGCGCTATCAGGATATGACTTCCGTGCCGCTCGCGCCTTCAATTGTCAGCGGCCTCATCAACCTGCGCGGGCAAATCGTTACCGCGATTGACCTCCGCCGCCGTCTGGAAATGAAGGAGCGGGACCCCGGCAAAGTCCCCGTGAACGTGGTGGTGCGCTCGAGCGAAGGCATCGTCAGCCTCCTCGTGGATGAAATTGGAGACGTGGTTGAGGTCGCGGACGACACCTTCGAGCTTCCCCCTGAAACGCTGAGTGGCAAAGCTCGGGAGATGGTGCTGGGCGTTCATAAGCTGACTAACAAACTCATGCACGTGCTGGACACCGAGCGCGTGGCGTGCGAGGGAAATGAGACGCAGCGATAGTGTAGCGCAGAGTTTTGCTTTTAAAACTCTGCGGCATTTGGTTTGGAAAACATAAGAAAAGCCGCGGAGTTTTAACATTACTAGGTTAAGTCGGTTTAGCAGTAGTCAGGGCACGGCTTCAGCCGTGCCACGAAAGCCCTCACCCACAGCTTCGAGGTCCCCCCCTCTCCCTGAGGGAGAGGGGACGGGGGTCAGGGAGGGCGCGCTTACGGCATGGCTAAAGCCATGCCCTGACAGTCCTGAAGAAAACTTAACATAGTAATACTAGGCGGTCGATGCTTTGGTTGCCTCACCATGAGGGCCAAAGAGGTCGAGTATCCGTGTTCACTTTTGACCGGAAGGCGGGTTCCGGATGGATCATTATGGCTAAGTGCCCGTGTTGATTGGTCTCGGTAGAGGGCGCGAAGTGCGCGAACCCTGAATGTGATTTGCGAATAATCCCATGGTGGCGTTTGAATGAACGGTTAGCGGGGTGGCGCGGAGTTTTGCCTTTAAAACTTTGCGGCTTTTCTCTCTCCCTGCTATTTGCGGGATATAACGCGAGATGAGGAGGATGTATCCATGAGCGAACAAGTCAGTGATTTCCTTCTAAAGCGCCTGAGGGAGTGGGGCATCAACCGGATATTTGCCTTCCCTGGCGATGGCATCAATGGCCTTTTGGGCGCCTTTAACCGGGCAGGGGATAAGCCTAAGTTTGTGCAGGTCCGTCACGAGGAAATGGCCGCGTTCATGGCCTGTGCGCACGCCAAATTTACCGGCGAGGTTGGCGTCTGCATGGCAACCTCAGGGCCTGGGGCGATCCACCTGTTGAATGGCCTATACGACGCCCAAATGGATCATCAGCCGGTCGTGGCCATTGTGGGCCAGTCCGCACGCGCCGCCATGGGCGGAAGCTTCCAGCAGGAAGTTGACCTGATCTCATTATTTAAGGATGTGGCGCACGAGTATGTCCACATGGCCATGGTTCCGGCGCAGATTCGGCATCTGGTGGACCGCGCGGTGCGCATTGCCAAAGTTGAGCGCACGGTCACTTGCATCATCATACCGAACGACGTACAGGAGCTGCCCTCGGTTGAGGAACCCAAGCGGGCGCACGGGACGATTCATTCGAGCGCCGAATACTTGAAGCCCCACGTCGTTCCTGCCGAAGATGACATTCGCCATGCGGCGGATTTGCTCAATGCCGGCGAGAAAGTGGCGATGTTAGTGGGGGCGGGCGCGCTCCAAGCGGCCGATGAGGTCATCGAGGTCGCCGATCTGCTGGGAGCCGGCGTGGCGAAGGCATTGCTGGGCAAGGCGGTCTTGCCGGACGACCTTCCTTTTGTCACAGGACCCATTGGCCTTCTCGGTACAAAGCCGAGCTCCGACATGATGACGGGCTGCGACACGCTGCTGATGGTGGGGTCAAGCTTCCCGTATTCGGAGTTCCTGCCCAAAGAGGATCAAGCTCGCGGCATCCAGATTGATATCGACGGACGAATGTTGGGCATCCGCTTTCCTACTGAACTCAACCTGATCGGCGACAGCAAGGAAACGCTGAGGGCGCTTATTCCCTTCTTGAAACGCAAAACGGACCGATCCTGGCGCGAGGTGATCGAGAAAAACATTGTCGAGTGGTGGAAGGTGCTTGAGGCCCGAGCCATGCACGAGGCGAATCCAATCAATCCGCAGAGGGTCTTTTGGGAGCTTTCTCCGCGGCTGCCGGATAATTGCATTATCAGCTCGGACTCTGGGTCGTCGGCGAATTGGTTTGCCCGCGACCTGAAGATTCGCCGCGGCATGATGGCGTCCTTGTCAGGGAACCTGGCCACGATGGGACCGGGTGTTCCCTACGCGATCGCCGCAAAATTTGCCTTTCCTGATCGCGTGTCGATTGCGCTGGTCGGCGACGGCGCCATGCAGATGAACGGAAACGGCGGACTCGTCACGATCTCAAAGTATTGGAAAGAGTGGAGCGACCCAAGGCTGGTTGTTCTAGTGTTGCATAACAATGACCTCAATCAGGTGACTTGGGAACAGCGGGTTATGGAGGGCGATCCGAAGTTTGAGGCGTCGCAGGACCTGCCGGACTTCCCCTATGCGCACTATGCCGAGTCGCTGGGTCTCAAGGGAATCCTGGTGAATTCACCGAAGGACTTGGGCCGCGCATGGGATGAAGCCTTTGCGTCAGACCGGCCCGTGGTGCTCGAAGCCATCACCGATCCTGACGTGCCGCCGCTGCCTCCGCACATCACCCTTAAGCAGGCAAAGGCTTTTGCCACCACGCTTTGGAAGGGCGATCCGCGCGAAGGCGGCATCATCCGGGAGTCATTCCGCGAAATGGCGGATACGTTTTTTCCGGGGAAGGGTTAGCGAAAAGCGTAAATTGCGGTTGTAGCGGCGGCGTCCTCGCCGCCGGCTCGAATGTTCAACATTCCGGCGGCCGGGCAAGCAGCGCTTGCCCCGGCCTGCCGCTACAACGCGAAGGCGAGCGGGGTAGCGCAGAGTTTTGTGTTTAAAACTCTGCGGCCTTTCTCCCTGAAGGCCGCGACAATGACAAAAACCAAGCTAGCACCGAGTGCCACGGTCATCGAACGGATTGACGTCTCAGCGTACACCATACCCACTGATTTTCCCGAATCTGACGGCACAATTAAATGGGATAAGACCACGCTGGTGGTGGTTGAGGCCTCGGCGGGAGGGGTGCGCAGCCTGGGCTACACCTACGCGGACGCCGCAACCGCACAGCTCATCAAGGATCTGCTGGCGGGAGTGGTTCAAGGCCTCGATGCCATGGACGTGCCCGGCGCCTGGGCCGCCATGGTCCATGCGATTCGCAATCTTGGCCGGCCTGGAATCGTATCCATGGCCATTGCCGGGGTTGACAGCGCGCTCTGGGATTTGAAAGCGCGCCTGCTGCATTTGCCGCTGATTACGCTTCTTGGGGCGGTCCGGAAAAGCGTGCCGGTTTATGGCAGCGGCGGTTTTACCTCATATTCCGATGAACAAGTCCGATCTCAATTTCAGCGTTGGGCCGCAGAGGGAATCACTCGCTTCAAGATGAAGATTGGTCGGCAACCCGAACGCGACGTTGCGCGGGTGCGCGCCGCCCGCGTGGCGATCGGCGAGCAGGCAGAACTTTTTGTGGACGCTAACGGCGCTTACGGCCGCAAAGAGGCGCTGGCCTTTGCGGACGCCTTTGTGGAGTTCGGGGTCAGTTGGTTCGAGGAGCCTGTGAGCTCTGATGATCTGGAGGGCCTGCGCCTGCTCCGCGATCGCGCGCCGGCCGGCATGGATATCGCGGCCGGGGAATATGGGTACGATCTGCCCTATTTCCGCCACATGCTGGATGCGGGCGCCGTCGATTGTCTCCAGGCCGACGCCTCGCGCTGCGCGGGCATCTCGGAATTCCTAAGGGTAGGTGCGCTGTGCGAAGCACGATCTACGCCGCTCTCGGCCCATTGTGGGCCTTCCTTACACGCGCATCCCTGCTGCGCGCTCAGCCCGGTGCGCCACATCGAATATTTCCATGACCACGAACGGATCGAGCACATGTTGTTTGACGGCGCCTTGACGCCGGTTAAGGGCGCGTTGCAACCGGACCTCTCCCGTCCCGGCTTGGGCCTGGAGTTGAAGCGGGCGGATGCGGAGCGCTATGCGATCTCTTAGGCCGCTGCAGTGCCTTAACCACGGTTGCCAAGCAGTCGCTCATGTCGCTTTGCGACACCCGCAAAGCATGAACATAAGGCGTAGGGGCGCTGCTTGCCCCGCCCAACGTCTGCGGGCGCAGCAAGCAGCGCCCATACGGAATACCTCACAAGCCATTGATTTTCAATACCACGTTTG
>JBOGJX010000393.1:0-6743 GCA_050745285.1 Terriglobia bacterium | reverse complement strand
CCCAGAGGCAGTCGTTGTTAAAGAGGCCGAAATGCACCGGCCATCTGTAGCGACTCATGGCGTAGCCACGATTGAGGGCGCGGCTGAGCAGCATGTCCTGGGTGCCGACCAGGATGGCAGGCTTTTCCGGATAGAGTTCCCAGCCCTCCTCCACCTCGCCACCCATCAGGGTGTTGACCGTCACATCGATTTCAGGCCAGATTGTTGATTTGAGATTCGACACCCACTCGCATGCTTTCTCGCGTGTTTGCTCCACCAGCACGCGCATGGGGAGGCAGTAGACTAGGCGGCGCGGAGTATTCCCAGTATCAGTTTTGCGGCGCCAGAGCCAAGCCAGGACTGCTGCGGCGGTTTTGCCACAGCCGGTCGGGACGTGGATCAAGCAGCTTTTAATTGGTTGGCCGGGTTCAGGTTGGTGGGCGAGCTTTTCCTGATACGGGTAAGGCTGCTTTTTCTTTTCATCAGTGGCAGCCTCGAAGAAAGAATGGAACGTCATATCCCCCTCGCTTGCGCCACAGTATATACCAAACAATAGTTGTCGTTACGTGATTTTAACCGTGGCCGATTTCGGTGGTCGAGCGTTACCAAACATCGGGTAGCTCATTGCAGTCTCTGCGTCCGGCGGCGCTACTTCGCGCAGCGTCGCTATATTATGTAATCCTCAATAATGCTCAAGGGTTGAAGATCTTTATTCGCCCGGATGATTCACGCCATTCAGCGCCACTCTGGCTTGCCAGAAGAGAGGATTGAGTTCAAGGGCGTGGCGGAAATTATTGCGGGCATTTTGCGCGTTGTGACTATAACGCTCCGCCAAGCCGGCCACAAAGTAGTTGTAAGACCTGGCGCCGGGTTGAGTTGCAGATTGGGCGCAGCGAGTCAGAATGTTCTGTGCTTCCTCGCGCTGTCCAAGCTTTCCGAAGGCGAGCGCGGAGAAAACCGCGCTGGCATCTCGTTTGTCCTTTCCTTCCTCAGCCGCGCGCTTCCAGGCGGCTTGCGCCCCGGCCGTCTTGCCCTGCGCCTGAAGCGCCATTCCTAACCAGTAGAGCTGCTCTCCATCATCCGGCTGATAAGGTTTTCCCACGCCAAGGTTCCGAGGATATTCCATCGCCTGGCGGAAGGAGCGCTCGGCCTCCACGGGCCGGTGATCCGCAAGCGCCTTTTTCCCCTTTTCCACGTTGGCGCGGACATACATGTTGTGGATCTCTTCGCCTCCCTCCCAAGGCTTGAATTGATGGTCTGCGAGCGTGCCTAGAGCCTGATCGAATTTCGATCGCTCCATAAGGAACAGTGCGTAGCGAGCTCGGACGGTATCTTGTTGCAGAACGTCCGGCGGCGCGGAGCGGAAGAGCCTGGCTCGCGCCGAAGTGTTCCCGGCCTGAGCGTAAATTTTATCCAAATCCGTATAGAGCCTGAAATCATCGGGGCTGAGGCGCATGGCGCGAGAATAAAAACCGGCGGCGCTGGGCAAGTCTTTCTTCACCCGCCAGGCAAAAACCCCAAGGTTCCGCAACAGGACTGAATTGTTAAACCCCTCGTCCAGCGCCTGCAGCCAGAGATTGGAAGCCTCTCCATAACGGCCATGGGCAAACAGGAAGTTGCCGAGCGCATACTTGGCGTGCGCGTCCGCAGGATGGTAGAGAACCGCATCTGCAAGCACCCCGGCGTCTGTAATGCGGTTGGGAAAAACTTCCTGGCATCTGAGCGAGGCCGCTTTTTGAGCGTCCTCATTCGCCTGCTGCGTTTTTCCTTCGTACCGGGCGTTCGATGCCAAATAGTAGTAAATCAGCGGTGAGAGATCCTGCGCCGGCTGGTTCTCTGCTGCAAGATGCAGCACCGAGTCAGAAGAATGCCATGCCCCAAGGTCGTGATACCAGGCCGCAACCACGATGTAATTTTGAGGATCAGCGCTGATGACCTTGGTCCAGCTCTCTTTCGCTGGAGCGGTGGAATCAGCCGCCGGGGCGGAACCGCGCCCATCCAGCCATTGCTCAGCCAGCGCATAAGGCAGCAAGGGCATCTCTTGAACAGCTTGGGCGGAAGTCTGCGCGGCCTCATGAACGTTCCCGGCCAGGCGCTCCGCGACGGCGAGATCGGCCAGCGCGAGAGCGTCGCCCGGATTGTAGCCGGCCGCGCGCCGCAGCAGGCCGGTGGCCTTCGCATAATTCCCTTGATGGATTGCAATCTCCCCAAGCTCCCCGAACGCCGGAGCCGGAGAACCGCCATAGTGGATGCAAGCCCAAAACGCATCCTGCGCCAGCGTCAGGCGGCCCTCGGCGCGATAGATCACACCCGCGGCGTAGCGGGCCAAAGGATTTTCGCCATCGCGCCGCAGCGCGCGCGCGGTCAGGGATTCCGCTTTTTGGAAATCCGCCGCGCGGTAATAGTACCAGGCCTCTTTCAACAGCGCGGGAATGTAGCCCTGGTCGCGTTCAAGCACCTGTCCATAGACCTTCAGGGCCGCCTGGAGATCTCCGCGCTTCTGCAGAAATACGCCATGGAGATACAGTTCCTGCAAAGCGGCTTCTGAAGTAGAAGCGATTTTCTTAAGGCGTGTCCCGGCGGCGGGAACAAAATCAGGATTGCCATCAACGGGCTCCGCCGCAGTCCAGCGCAAGAGCGCTTGGCCTTGCGCAGATTGAATCTGGACGCTGAGATCTTTCCGGGCCTCATCAAGGTTCGGCACAGGAAGGATGAAGGCGGTAGGCTCGAGGGGCACAAAATGGACGTGATGGAGTTCGCGCAGCCGTTTTGATCCCACCATCACCACTACGGTGGCATCGGGCACGTCCGCCGCTGGGCTTACGGTCAGCTTGACCTTCGGTCGCCCGTGATCTACATCCAGATAAGTGGCGTTAACTGCCATCTCGCTCGTGGCCTCCACAAATCCGCCGTCCAATCCGCGGACGGGATACCAGTACTCCGTCCAGGTCTCAACCCGCCGGGGGCCCATAAACTCCCGGTATCCTTGCGTAAAAAAGCGCCCGCTTTGAATCTCGTTGTAAGGGCCGTCATGGTCGGAAAGAATCTGCGCCCAGATCAAGCCGCTATCCGCCGTTCCCCAGCTCCAGAGCTTCTTCCCAGGGTCTTGGCGGAAATCCGCCACGTGCACCACCCCGTAATTCGATTTGTGGTAATAGACGCCAAAAAAGTTCCGGTGAGACGCGCGGGCAAAAATTGCGATGGCGTGGGGATTGTTCCTATACCAACTCTCATTGACGCCCTGCCATACGGGCCAGCTCTGGACGATGGCAAAGGGGTCATCGGAAATCGTTTCGCGCATCGGGTAAATGTATTGCATATCGTCCGTGGCCTTTACGGCGGCATTGGCCCAAAACAAATAGAGGTGCTGCATGGGCGTCGAGTTGAAGAGCGTCACTTGCTGCTTCACGCGGGCGGTGTCTGGACGCAAGGTCAGAGCGATTTCCCAATGCATATTGGAGACCCAGTCGATGGCGCCCACCACCGCCGTGGCGCTTCCATCAGGATTGTGGCGCAGTATAGATTCTACCGGCGAAACCGTAACGTCTGTATGCGCGAAAGGAAAACTGAATTCGATACCGCCGGAGATCCATGCCCCGCGCGGTCCGATGAGGCCGTATTTGACGACGTTATTGCGGTAGAGAACTTCACGCTGATCAACCTTGTCATAGATGGAGTAAAGATGGCCTCCAAGATCCGGAAGGATGGTCACCCTCAAATATTTGTTTTCGAGGTATATCGCCCGATAGGTTTTCGGAATCCGCCGATTGGTGAGGCTATCAAGCATCGAATAGGGATAGACGGGATGTGAATTCACCAGCGGAAACGGAGGGTTGGGATCCGCCGGTCCGAGAAGGTACGTAGGGATTTCAATTGTTCCTTCCCAAGCGCGCACCGCCGCGCCGCGCGCGCAAAGAGGGGCGAGCAGAAAACAAAGGGTGAGGCCTGCAACAAATCCGAACTGTTTGATTCTCACAGACAACCCTCCTGGTATTAGCGCCGCCTGGGCGATGTGTTAGCGCCATCGGCTCTATGTTCCATGAGTCGCCGGAGGTGGCTGCGCAGGAACCGGCGGACGCGTCATCTCAGCGACGATTTTTTTGCTACGCCTCCGTAAGTATCCCCCGGCAGAGCCGGGGGAACTCCTAAACCCATTAGATTGCACGTGCTGACAGTCGACATGCGATCAGGAGATAGGCCAACTTCTACATAAGCCGATGCGGGAAAATCTGGCGAAACGCCCGGCAGTCAGCGCTTCGCACCTACGAGATTGCCGCGCACCCACCCGATTGCAGATGGAATATCTCTTCCAGGCTTTCGAATCCCTCATCTGGGCGGCGCCCTCCGAGATTCTCAAAAAAAAGCGCCATCTCGCGCTGCCAGCGGTCATTCACATCGCGCCGCGCCATGCCGTCCAGCGCGGCCTTCAGGTCCGGCGTTTCGAAGTAACCCACTAGAAGGCCGTCTTCACGAAGAAATAGGGAATAATTCTGCCAGCCCGTTTCGCGAAGTGCCTGGAGCATCTCCGGCCAGACCGACCGATGCCTTTCCTTGTATTCCTCCAGCCTTTCTTTCCGCACCTTTAACAAGAAGCAAACACGTTCCATGAGTATCTCCTGACGAGGCGGGTTTAAGAAGATTGAGGCGGCGACGCCCAGCATGAGACAACAATGGTGAAGGTATTACGACATACGCCGTATCACGGCAGCGCACGCGGGTCATGCTGGCACAACGCTTGATAAATCATCCTGTGCAGGTCCCAAAATTACACAGGAAATGTTTGATAAGCGGTCATCTTACCATAGCCCCCATTCTTCCTCATTACGCCGCGAGCCACCACCATCCAGGATGGGCAGGAGACCCGCCGCCATGTTGGGCCCTGCTTGCTGCGCCGATGACGCCAACAAGCGGGGGCAACAATGACAATCGCGGCCAATTGCGATAACCAAGGCCGCAGGTCGCTCTGCGGCCGGCAAGTAGCAGCGCAGAGTTTTGCTTTTAGAACTCTGCGCTACAGGGCTTTCCCACGCGCTCACGAAGACTTCGCGCAGGCGTCGCCCGGCCCCACGACCCGGATAAAGTGGTCCGACATGGTGAAGGGCGCGAGCGGCAAGCGGCACTTCGGCATATGGCACGTGACGCAGTTTCGCGTCGCCACGGGGCACGCCTTGCCGGGATGAGATACGGTGATGTGGCCAGGCTTTGAAAGATGGCAACTAAGACAGGCGGAATCATAGTCAGCGGCAATGCGGCGAAGCCGCTGATGCGGATTGTGGCACGTGACGCAAGTGATGCGCCGGGTCATGATCCAGCACTTGCTCATTTCCAAACGGTACGGTTCGTAGTGCACGGTATCGAGTCCATGCAAGCCTTCGGAGGTGACGAGCAGGGACGTGCGGTGGCAGGCGCCGCAGAAGTTTTCGAGTTGCGTGGGTGGGAGCTTTGCCGGATTGAATATAAAGGTCACGGCAGGTTTGCTGCGCTTGCCGCGAGCGCTCATAGCGGCAGCATGGTGAGCTCCCGGGCCATGGCACGCCTCGCAACTGACGCCGTAAACCATGTGCTCCACGTCGAGCTGACTGCTCACGACCGCGGCCGTGGTGTGGCACGAGATGCATTCCCGCGCGGCTGCGGGTGCGAGCGGAAGTCCGAAAGCTTCGGCAGGGGTTGCGGGGATCGTCTGCTCAAGACCCGCCACCAAGCTCAACTTGCCCTGAACGGGATAATACGCAGCCTCGGCTTCGTAGTAAATCCCGTTTGTCCTAAACACAAAAGCTTGGCCCACCACGCCTGTGCCATAGGCCCAGAGCAGGGGAATCGAGAGCGTGTTCCCGCCCCCGGTTATGGAGTAGATTGCTTGGCCGCCTTCAAGATCGATGTGGTAGGTGTAAGGCCCGCGCTGGTAGCTCATATGGGGATGCGCGCGCAGAAACTTGCTTTCACCCGCAGGTTTCACGGCATGGGCCATCTGTGAACCCTGCCATGCCACGGCTTCCGAGGGATGGCATGCGGCGCACGCTTGCTCCCCCGCATAGGCGCTCCGGGGCGCCGAGCCTTCGTTGGGCCACCATCCCTTGGGATGCGACCGCGCTGACGATGTCTCGGGCCGCACATCCGTCACCGTCTGGGAGCACGCGACCCGGCAGAGCGCCGGGAGAATAAGCAGCGGCAGAAGTAAAAAGGTGACCCGCGCCAGGCGCGGAGGGTGAAGAGTTATGTTCGCCATAAAGCTCTTAACAGCGAGGGGGGTCTGCGTCCAAAGATGTAGCGCAGAGCGAGGTAGCACAGAGTTTTGCCTTTAAAACTCTGCGGCTTTTCTCTAATGATCAAAAACAAATACCGCGGAGTTTTAAAAACAAAACTCCGCGCTACAGTCTCTGGCCTCCGGATTAAATAAAACCCACAAACCCGAAGGCGCGGCAAACAAGCAGCGCACTACAAAGGCGCCGCACTCCACAAAGGCCACTACGGCCTGAGATCATCGGTCACAAGCTGAACGCGCACTAGAATAACACGGCGGGGAAGGCTTCGGAATGGTCTCTGGCAGCAAGCGCTCCCTCCGGGCTTGCACCTTGAACTTTTGCCAAAGCAGGATAGCGGCGGTTTTCGTTCCAGCCTTTTTCCCTGCTCTTTGCCAGATGTGTCAGCGTGTCTCGTATACCAGACGCTAGCCTGCATCATTCACGAACATTCCAGGAAATGCGGAAGGGCACGGTTTCAACCGTGCCGTTAAAGGCGCTTCCCGATATCTCATTTCGCGCCGC
>JBOGJX010000392.1:0-6091 GCA_050745285.1 Terriglobia bacterium | reverse complement strand
CATTCTGGTAGGTAATCTGGTAACCACCGCGCAGGGCCGTCTTGCCATCGCCGAAGACATCGTAGGCAAAACCCAGCGCGGGCGCCCAGTACCATTCGTGGGCAGTGGTAAAGTTCAGGGGCACTCCTTTCAAGCCATTAATGATCAGTCCGTTCAGCGGGTTGTAATTGGGAGTGGGAGTAACCGTACCGTCCGGATTTACGATTGGGGCATCAGCCGGATTGTAGAGGGCCGGGTTAAACACACTGCCAAATGCGCGTTGCAGACTGGGGGCTGGCCCGTACTCCACGCGAAGACCCGCCGTCACGGTTAACCGGCGCGTGGCCTTCCATCGATCCTGCACGTAAGGGGAATAAAGTGGGTAATGCAGGTAGTAGCGCGGCTCCCCGGTGGTCTGGCTGAATGTGGCCGCGTCGCCCAGCAAATAATCCGCAATCGGATCGCCCGTGAATTGACCGCTGAAATACCATTGGCCGTTGCTGGCGGAGTAGTTGTTCTGCCGCTTGGTACCCCGGACGATATTCACCCCCGCCTGGATGTAATGACTGCCGCGGAGCCAACTCCAGTCATCGGAGAGCGTATCCTCTAGGTCGCTGGCGTGATTCAGCGGCAACGTTAATGTCCAGCCCAACGGCGCCCACCCAGCAGCAAATCCGATCTGGGGGAGCCGGTTGTTCCCGGAGCCGTTTGCGAAAGGCAACACCTCCTTGAAATTCGGAACCTGGCTTCGCAGATAGGTCCCCGCGGCCCCAAGGCTGACGACGTAATTGTTCATGGCAACGCTGACCGTGTTAACCATGGTTGGAGAAAGGGTGGCCGTCAATTGGATCTGCGCAAGCTGATTTTGCGTGGTGACGGGATTGCGGTTGGTGTTGTATGGCGATCCCAGAAACGTGTCGTTCGGGTTGCCATTCGTCTGCCGCTCGTCCAGATACTCCGCCATTAAGCGGATCTTGTCAGTAAAATTATGATCAACGCGAATTTCGTCATCGCGCGTGTTGTTGATTGCGGGGTTGAGGTTAATGTAATTGAGAAAGCCATTGGCCGCGTTGTTGGGTGGCGGCGCCAAGGCATTCAACAACGCCAAAGAACTGGAATTAAGCATACTCTGGGGTATTTGATAAACTCCAGGAGACGTCTGGGGGAACGGTTGGCCGGTTGCGGGATTCTTGATGGGATCGCTGAAGGTTCCGTTTCGCATGGCGGTCGTTGGATCGGCGCCCTGCTGCACAGATCCGATGTCCTGCCGGGTCCACTGCTGGCTCCAGAAGAAGAACGTCTTTTGTTTATGTGTATTGTAATAATGGGGAATGTAGAGTGGTCCCCCAATCGTGTATCCGAAAATGTTCTGGTGTAGAGGCGGCGTGGTGGGGCTGAAAAAATTACGCGCGTCGAGCGCGTCGTTGCGCAGGTATTCAAACGCGCTCCCGTGAAAAGTGCTGGTGCCGCTCTTGGTCTCCAGAATAACGGAGTTGGCCCCATTCAGGGCGTATTGTACCCCGAAATTGTTTTGCAGGACGCGCACCTCTTGGATTGTGTCAGGATTGGGAGTGATGGTGGTCTGCGTCATGTTGCCCGTGTTCTCATTCCAGATGCCATCGAGATAATATTGCGTACCGCTGATACCCATTCCGTTGACAGACATCACGTTGCTGGTCAAAAATCCGCCCTGGTTCTGCGCCGTATCTGGCGCTGTGTTCGTGACGCCGGGCATTAAGGCCGAAAGGCTCTGATAATTGCGGCCGTTCAGAGGAAGGGTTTCAATCTGCTTTTGCGAAACCTCGCTTGAGACTTCCGGCGTTGCCGTCTGCACCTGGGCGGCGCTCGCTGTAACACTGACCTGAGTGGTCACTTCGCCTACTTGCATCGACGGATTCACCGTTTCTACCTGGGCCGGGTGCAGAATAATGCCGCTCTCGGTAAACGCCTTGAAGCCCTGCTTGCTCACCTTCACCGTGTAAGTTCCAACGGAGATGCCCGGAACGGCGAAGCTGCCATCGGAGTTGCTTATGGTTGTTCTTTGCACGCCCGTGCCTTGATTGACGATCACAATCGCGGCGCCGGGCACCACGGCCCCGCTCGCATCGGTGACGGTGCCCGTGATGGTGGCGGTCGTCGTCATTTGGGCTGGACAAGGCGACCCCAAAAGCATGAGGGTCAGAAGGCAGAGTGACAGAATTACAAGAACCCTGGCCGAGTAATGGGTCTGCATGATCATCCTCCTGATGCGCAACATATCAGACAAGCTGTCAAGCAACTATACAACAAGTCAGCGGAGGCACTATAATGCTCACTTGATTAGAAGTCAAGAGGAATTTGGTCACCTCCCCGAAAACTCGACTGGGAGGACGGAAGGGCACGGCCGGTTTTCTCAAGATTAAGGTTTGTATCTGTGAATTTGCCATGGGGGCGGCCGAACTGCAATTCAGAAATTGGTGAGTAAGTATCCCTCGGCAGAGACGGGGGGCGTTACCATGGGTGGCCCCTCAAACGGGCCTATTCGCAATCATTCAAAAGCAGGGCGAAGCATGCAAACCACCCCTCACCCGCCCTCGCACCTCGGGCACCCTCTCCCCAAGGGAGAGGGCTGTGGTTCCATCGTTTACTCCCGCCCTCTCCCAGGGGAGAGGGTGGCGAGCGGGGAAGCAGTGCTTCCCGCCGCGAGCCGGGTGAGGGGTGTTGGCCGGCATTGCCCGGGCACGACCAATGCGGGAAACTGCATACTCCCGGAACTGTCAAACTTCTACGGCCACCCCGGCAGAGCCGGGGGAACTCCTAAACGCTTAGCGTCACGAGTCGCTGGGTTGCGTCCGCAGGCGGCGTTGCGCAACAAGAGAACTGCAAGTCATGGGCGTTAACATCGCAGGACGCGAAACTGTGGTTTGCCTGCTCGCGGGTGGAGCAGGCGAGCGGCTTTATCCGCTTACGCGCCACCGCGCGAAGCCCGCGGTTCCCTTCGGTGGAATCTATCGCATCATCGACATCCCCCTCTCGAACTGCATCAATTCCGGGTTGCGGCGAATCTTCGTGATGACGCAATACAAGTCACTCTCTCTCCTCCGCCACATTCGAGCCGGTTGGTCCATCCTGGCTCCCGAGTTGGGAGAATTTGTGCAGATTCTGCCGCCCATGAAGCGCGTGGGGGAAAGCTGGTACCAGGGGACTGCGGACGCGATCTATCAGAACTTGTACTCGGTGGGTAGCGAGGCCTGCAAGTACGTCCTGATTCTCTCGGCTGACCATGTTTATAAAATGGACTACCAGAAAATGCTGCAGCAGCATGTGGACTCAGGCGCCCAGGTGACCGTCGGCGCCGTTGAGTTTGATCGTTCAGAGGCTTCGCGCTTCAGTGTGTGCCAGCTCGAATCGAGCGGCCGCGTCATCGGCTGGCAGGAAAAAGCCGCCGATCCCAAGCCTTCCCCGCACGATCCGGATAAGTGCCACGTCTCGATGGGGACTTACTGCTTTAACCGTGACCTGCTGATTCAGGCGATGATTGCTGATGCACAAGATCCCAACTCGAGCCATGATTTCGGAAGGGACGTCATTCCCAAGCTCATCCAGTCCAATCACGTCTGTTCCTATAACTTCGTCGATGAAAACAAAAAGGAAGCGAAATACTGGCGGGACTTCGGGACGATTGAAGCCTATTACGAGGCGAATATGGACCTCGTCGCCCCGTCTCCGGTTTTCAATCTCTATGACAAAGAATGGCCCATCCGCACTTACCAGAGCCAGTACCCTCCTGCTAAGTTCGTCTTCGCTGAGGCCAGCCGCCGGATGGGCATTGCCGTGGATTCGATCGTGTCAATGGGCTCCATTATTTCCGGTGGGCGCGTCTCGAATTCCATTCTCTCACCGGACGTGCGCATCAACAGCTTTGCCGAGATAAATAGCTCCGTTCTGTTGTCTCACGTTGACATCGGCCGTTACTCTCGCATCCGCCGCGCTATCATTGACAGCAACGTTCGCATCCCTGAACACACCGAGATCGGCTACGACCTCGAAAACGACCGCAAGAAATATCACGTCACCGACACCGGCATTACCGTGGTCGTCCCGGAGCAATGGGGCGTGCCGGAAGGATCGGCCAGAGCTGTTCGCGCGCCAGAGGTTCGAGAACGCTCAGTGCAGTCCGAGACGCTTTACCACACAGCACACGGCTAGAAGTCTTGAAGTTCTGAACTTGATGTAAATGAGTCAAGTTTTCTAACGTGGAAGGGCATGACTCAAGCCCGTTTGTCAGGGACCACCCCTCCCCCGCCGCGGCGGGAAGCACTGCTTCCCCGCGGCACCCTCTCCCGTAAGGGAGAGGGTAAGAATCACAAATTCCCGAGAAACCCAGCCCTCTCCCTGAGGGAGAGGGTGGCCCGCGCACAGCGGGACGGGTGAGGGGGTCAGGTCTCGTCGGTCTGAGGCGAAGCCTCGTTAGTGTAGTGTCCACCCATTGGGGAGACAATCTTTTCTCCATGGGTGTCAAGGCGAATCATAGAGACATAGGAACAAAATGAAAGGAGAGCAAAATGAAATCGACCATCCACACGTATCGCTACCTGGCAGTATTAATTCTCGTCTTCCTGTGCGCAGCAGCGCAGGTTTTTGCGCAAGCAACGGATGTTCATAAGTGGAATTTCGATTTCGGGGGTGGCGTGACTCCCACCCTCAATTCCACCAGCCAGCGTCTTACCACGGGATGGAACTTCACCGTAGGCGGCGGTTATAATTTCAACAGCCAGATCGGAGTTATCGGTCAGATCATGTATGATGGGCTTGGCGTCAGCCCGTCGGTTCTTAAGGAGTTTGACGTTCCTGGCGCAAACGCCCATATCTGGGGGTTCACGCTGAACCCGACGGTGCGCTTCAGAACTTCCGACCGCCTCGGGTTTTACCTGATTGGCGGACCGGGATATTACCAGCGGACGGTTAACTTCACCCGGCCGACCAGCGCAATCGTCACCGTTTTCGATCCTTTCTTTGGATTCTTCTACCCTGTTGTGATCCCGGCCAAAGTGGTGATTGGCAGGAACACCAGGGTCGGCTGGGGAGGAAACATTGGGGCTGGCATAACCTACAAGATGGGAAGCCATGGAGCGAAACTCTTCACCGAAGTTCGCTATCACTATATCGCCACCAGCGAGAGGGCAACACAGATCCTCCCTATCACCTTCGGCATCAGGTGGTGAGTGGATTATCCGGGGAGGATTGCCGTACGCGCGCTTGATTGCCAACGAGCGGGTAGACATTTCAGAGATGGCTGGCCGCCAAGCGAATAGAAAAACGCTATTTCAGAAGGAGGTCATGATGAACAATCGTCGCATCGTCCAGCTTTTGTTGATTTGTGCTATTGCCCTGGCCGGGCTGCAGCCGATGCTGCTGCGCGGCGGCGCCCGGCCCGCGGGGGCGCAACAAGCGCCTGAGCGGACTGAGGTCAATCTCACTCGCGAGGTCCGTCACCAGTTGGTGATGCTGCCGTACTACAGCATCTTTGACTGGTTCACATTCCGCGTTTCCGGTTACAACATAGAACTGATGGGATATGCGGTCCGGCCGTCTCTCAAATCCGCGGCCGGCAACGTGGTGAAAGGCGTTGAGGGCGTACAAAAGGTCACGAATAACATCAAGGTGCTGCCGCCCTCCTCCATGGACGACCGCATCCGGCTTGCCGAATATCGCGCCATTTACGGCTATCCAGGGTTCGAAAAGTACGCCATCCAAGCCGTCGGGCCGATCCATATCATCGTGGACAGCGGCCACGTAATCCTGGAGGGAATCGTGGACAACCAGTCGGACAAAAACGTCGCAAACATCCGGGCCAATGGCGTTCCTGGCGTATTTTCGGTAAAGGACAACATGCGCGTGCACTCGGGTAGCAAGTAATTCCTGGAGCGCACGTGTCCTCACGCAATCCCGGGGTAACGCAGACGCGCTTCGCGTGTTCAGGTGCAGGCGCGCGCGCTTCCTAAGTAGCATCGTGCGATGCATGAAAACCACCCCTCACCCGCCCTCGTACCTCGGGCACCCTCTCCCCAAGGGAGAGGGCTGTGATTCCCTCGTTGATTTCCACCCTCTCCCAGGGGAGAGGGTGGCGAGC
>JBOGJX010000391.1:0-4691 GCA_050745285.1 Terriglobia bacterium | reverse complement strand
GCGGCGAGGGGCGGCTGGCCCATCGCCGCAGCAAAAGATCACGAAAATGGGGGGCGCGTTACGGCACGGTTAAAACTGTGCCCGTCCGCCCTCCGGATCGGATTTTCAGGGCATATCCTTCGCTTCGCGCAGGATGACACTTGGTTTGGTTGCGGCTCTGCCGTGCTACTTTCCTTTCCCCGCTTTCTGTTGATCAACGACAACCAGAGAAGCCGCAGAGTTTTAAAAGCAAAACTCTGCGCTACTTTCCTTTCTCCGCTTGCCAGCGGCGGTACAGCACGCTCTTCGACACTCCCCTCGACCGGGCGAGCTTCTTCAGCGCGTCTCGTTCGCTAAGTTTTCCGGCAGACATTAGTTTCTTCATTTCTTTCGCCAGGGATTGATCCGGGTTATCGCCTTTCATTCTTGGGGCGGAGGCGTCGGGCGGACCGGCCAGCACAGTGATCTCTCCCTTGATCGCCGGCCGTTCTTTCAGGGCAGCAAGAATGCCCGAGGTTTGGCCGCGCAGGAACTCCTCGTGCATTTTGGTCACTTCGCGCGCCACCACAAGCGGCCGGTCGCCCAGCATTTTTAAAATATCTTCCACCATCTCAACCACACGATGCGGCGCCTCGTAAAAGACGAGCGTTTCCGCGGCGCCTGCGAGCGCACGCAAGGCCTTCTGCCGCGCTGCCTTCTTGCTGGGCAGGAAGCCGGCAAAGCGGAATTGGTCGAGTGGCAATCCGGCCACCGCCAACGATGCTACAAAGGCTGAAGGGCCCGGCACGGGAATCACCGGAATATTGTGCCGGATAGCAAGCTTCACCATGCGGTGGCCAGGATCGGAGACCATCGGCATGCCGGCGTCGGAGACCAGGGCAATCCGGCTGCCCTCTTCCATCAGCAGGACCAGCTCTGGGGCGCGCGTCATCTCATTGTGCTGATGGTAGCTGATGAGGTTGGTGCGAATCGAGTAGTGCTCAAGCAGCCCCTGTGTCCGGCGGGTGTCTTCGCAAGCGATCAGATCGACTTCCTTGAGCGTGCGGATCGCGCGCAGTGTGATGTCTTCGAGGTTCCCGATAGGAGTGGCCACGACAAATAATTTTCCGGGGACGCCGGTCTTGCCCACGGGCGGTACGTTGTCACCTGATGGCATCGCTTTCTCTCCCTTATGAGCCTCGTGAGCCCTGCGAGCCTTATGGGCTTTGTGGGATTGTTCAACGCTCGTAGTCTATCAATGGGTATCGGTTGAAGCAATGCTCTTGGCGGAGGTGGGTGTGCGACATAAAAGTGAAAGCGTTGACCCGAAGTTTGACGGTGTGTCCCCCTCACCCGGCCCTGACGGGCCACCCTCTCCCGAGGGGAGTGGGTTTGGGATTCCATGGAAAATATGATTCATGCCCTCTCCCTTGGGGAGAGAGGGGAACCGCGAAGCGGTGGGTGAGGGGGGCCTTCCGGCAAGACTCTATGAAACTTCCATGGCACGGCGAATGTGCTGCACCACGACGGGCGGGTTGAAGGGTTTGGCCACTTGGTCAAAAGCGCCCAGCTCTAAAGCCGTCTGGGTTTCGTGAGATGCCGACGGCTCGGTGAGCATGATCACGCGCGTGCCCTGCAACACGCCGTCCCAGGCGAGCTGCTTCAGCAGCGAAATTCCGTCCAAGCCTGGCAAGTCAACGTCCATGAGGGCAACTTTGGCGCGAATCTGCGGCTCCGGGCCGGTCAGAAGCTTGGCCGCGGTTTTCCCGTTCTTAAACCAACGGGCGCGGTAGCCGCGGGACTCGAGCGCGTGCAGCAGGAGGAAAGCTTGGGCTTCGTCGCGCATCACCAATGCAATGTCGATGCGCTTTGAGTCATCTTGCCGCTCAGAAATCCAACCCGCCGGGATTGCTTTTCCACCTCCCGCGGATTTTGCCTGTCCTAAAGCGGTGGCTGCCGATTGATACAACTCTTCGAGGTTGGTCCCGTCTTCCGGGTATTGTGCAACGCCCGCGCTGAGCGCAACGGTGAACACCACTCCTGCCGCCGAAAGGAACGTTTTCTTTTGAATCCGCGCCATCAATTCGCCGAACCGCTCAACCCCATCGTAGCGGTTCAAGCCATACATTCCCACCACGAATTCGCATCCACCCCAGCGGGCCACAATGTCCTCGCTACGAAATGAGCCGCGCAGCGCTCGCGCGATTTGTTCAAGGGCACGGTCTCCTGCTCCCGGCCCATGCTCGCGATTGACTTGCGGCAAGTCTCCCACTTCGAGAGCCGCAAGCGAAAACGGCTGGTCGTGTTTCCTCGAGAGCTCGATGAAGTCCGCCATCATTTGGCCTGACTTGCGCCGGTTGAGGGTCCCCGTCAGAAGGTCGGTTTCCGCGATGCTTCTTAGCATCCGCACCCGCTCGAGGCGGTTGAAGATGCGCGTCAGAAGCTCCGGGCCCACGATGGGCTTGGCGACAAAATCGTCCGCTCCGGCGGAAAATATGCGCTGAATGGTATCGGGATCATTGTGCCGCGTGAGAAAGATGATGGGTGTTTCGGCGTGATGCGAGTCGTTGCGCACCACCCGGCACAACTCAACGCCGCTGAGGAAGGGCATATCCACGTCGAGCACAAGCAAGTCCGGCGCGAAGGCCCGGAACTCTTCCCAGAATTGCAGCGGATCGCCGAGCGCCTTCAATGAAATACCCCTCGGCGTGAGGAGGGAGCGGAGCAGGTCCAAGACTTGTGGATCGTCGTCGACTGCCATGACCCGTGTCTCGGCAGCGTGAACCCGGTCGACCAGCTTCGAGACGGCCTCCAGGATTTGCGCTGGCATGGATGATCTGGATAAGAAGCCCCGGCCGCCCCGTTTCGCCACCTCCACGCGGTTGGTCAACGTGTCCTTTGAAGTCAGAACAACCACGGGAACCGGCGGCACGCGCTCGGCAAGGGTCTCCAGGAAAATCAACCCTTCCTTTTCCTCGCGGGAGAGGAAGACATCGACCAATGCCACATCTGGCGCCTCGGCAGTCACAAGCCTACCGGCGTCCGTAAAGTCCCGGGCAATCTGCACTTTCCATCCGTGCGTCAATGCTTCCAGTTCCACGCAGGCGCTGAATTCGCTCTCGCGGTCGACGATTAGAAGCGTTAGCGACCTTGCCACGTTGGTTTGGCGCGGAACCGTTGACGAGCCAGGGGCGCTTTCCAAGTCAAGGCGAAGAGCCACCAGCAACTCCGAATAGCGCATCGCAACTCCGGCGCCGGGAGCGGTCTCGCCTTGCAAAATCTCTTCCATCTCACGGGCAAAACGGGAGCCCGCGCCGAAACCAATCGTTCCCAACAAGCCGGCCAGGTTATGGGCCTCGCGCCGCGCCGTGTCGCACAAATCAGGCCGTAGATGCCCTTCAAATAAATCCAGACCGGCCCGGTTGAGGACTTCCAACCGTTGTTCGATAACTTCGAGGAACCGCCCTCGTGCTTCCCTGATTGCCCGTTGGATTTTTTCGTCTTGCCTATCCGGCCCCTCCGGCCCATTTGGCCCATTTGGCCCGTCTGGCGCAGGAGCGAGGGCGATGTTAAGAGCAAGCGCCGCTTGTCTTGCCATTTCGTGAGGGTCCAGAGGCGAAAGCAGCACTTCTCTTACCCGGAGGTCCTTCACCAGCTTGCGCGTCAATTCGTTGAGGGGTCCGTGGCCCAGGAAATAGATCACCGGGAGGGCGTCCCATTGCGGGTTTGCCCGGATTTCCTCCAAGGCTCGAAGCCCGGAGCCTCCATCGATCGCATGGTCGAGGAGCAACAGGGAGACGCTGCCGCCTGCCAGCTCTTCCCGAAGCTCGGGAGCGGATGAAATGCGGCTAATAGGGTAGTCGCCCAGTCTACGCCTCAGGAGATCTTTTAACTCACCGGAAAATCCTGCCATCAACACTCGCGGCACGAATTCATTCCTCCTGAGCGCTCTGCGCGCCGCCGTTATGATCCCAACCCAACATGCCCGCAATCTCGCTGCCCAGCTTCAAAGGGTTGAACGGCTTTGCGATAACGCCTTTGATCCCGAGGGAGCAAAACCGCCGGATGTCCGCCGCCTGGACCGTCGCCGTGAGGAACAGGACGGGAATGCTCCGTGTCGCAGCCGTGGCTTGCAGCTCCTGAAGGGTGCGGGGGCCATCCATCCCCGGCATCATGACGTCGAGCAGAATGGTGTCCGGCGGATCAACAGCCGCCAGGTCGATGCCTTCCCGGCCAGACCCGGCCGTCGTAATCGTCCACCCTTCCAGTGTCTCAAGTGCAGCCCGTGCCACTTCCTGGATGGACTTTTCGTCGTCAATGATGAGAATTGATCTCGACATATCCAGGTTTCCTCCCATAAGCGCTAACTTAAGGGCATGAGCCGTTTCAAAGCCCGCTTTGGCGGGCGGTATATTTTGGCCCACGGCGGGAGCCATGGGAACAAGGATGCCGCTTGATTCACAAGCCCACTCAGGGGCGGCATCGCTTTCGACCTATGCCGCCCCTTACAGGGCTCAATCGACACATACCGCCGAACGCTTCCCCATGGCTGTCGCCGTGGGCCACATTCTGCCGCCGCTGCCGTGGCTTGAATTTTGCAGCGGCGGGTGATGGCGTTTTGCGATACCCGCAAAGCATGAAAAGGGATTTGGAAGAGCATGGCTTTAGCCCGGATTATTCATGAACTCGCTAGACAAAAACGGAAGGGCACGGTTTTAACCGTGCCGTTACAG
>JBOGJX010000390.1:0-3061 GCA_050745285.1 Terriglobia bacterium | reverse complement strand
AAAGCAAAACTCTGCGCTACACCTGCGCGGCTCAGCCGGGCGATGTTGAAACGGTGAACAAGCCCCGGTGTTTTAAAGGCAAAACTCCGCGCGGCGTCTAATTAAGCATTTTCCGGGGCGGCGAGGGGGCATCAAGACGCTATGCTATGATCGGCAAAGGCCGATTTTCCGGCTGCAAGAGCGGGACCGGCAGTGAAACGCGCCGGAAAATGCCACGGTTTGAACCCCCAAGGAGAGCAGTGGATGGAAGGCGAAATCCCCAAGCTATATTCTCCCGAGAGCATTGAGACATATTGGGCGCGCGAGTGGGTGGAGCGGAGGCTCTACCGGCCCAGTGATACTGACGCGCGGCCGCCTTTCTGCCTGGTGATTCCGCCGCCCAACATTACTGGATCGCTCCACATGGGGCACATGTTGGAGCATACGGAGATTGACATTCTGATGCGCTGGCGGCGCATGAGCGGCTCGAACGTTTTATGGCTCCCTGGCACGGACCACGCCTCCATTGCCACGCAAATGATTGTTGAACGTGAAATCGGCCGCGAGGCGCTCCCTTCGCTCGATCCCGGCCCCGACGCGGCGCGCGCCTGGCAGCGTGAAGGACAGCGGCTGCGCCTTGAGATGGGCCGCGAAAAATTCCTGGAGCGATGCTGGCGATGGAAGGAGCAAAACGGCGGCACGATTAAGAAGCAGATGGAGCGGCTGGGGGCTTCCTGCGACTGGACGCGCGAGCGCTTTACCATGGACCCCGCCTATTCGCGTGCGGTGACGGAAGCCTTTGTCCGCTTATACGAAGCGGGTCTTATCTATCGCGGCCAGTATATCGTAAATTGGTGCCCGCGCTGTGGCACCGCGCTTTCAGACCTCGAAGTGATTCACGAAGAGCGGCAGGGAAAGCTGTGGTACCTACGGTATCCTTTCGAAGACGGATCGGGTTCTATTACGGTTGCCACAACCCGGCCCGAGACGATGCTGGGCGACACGGCCGTGGCGGTGAATCCCGCTGACGAGCGATACTCGCGCCTCGTGGGGCGGAAGGTGAAGCTGCCCCTTCTTGACCGGGTGATTCCAATCATTGCCGATGAGTTCGTGGACCCAGCCTTTGGGACCGGCGCCGTTAAAGTGACGCCCTCTCACGATCCCAGCGATTTTGCCATGGCGCAGCGGCACAACCTTCCGCGGATTGCGGTGATTGACGCTCAGGCTCGCATGACGGAGGCGGCTGGCCCATACAGCGGGCAGGACCGGTATAAGGCTCGCGAGGCCGTGTTGCGCGATCTTGGCGAACAGGGACTGCTTGAAAGAACGCAGGATCACACGCTCAGCATCGGCGCCTGCCAGCGATGCAAGACGGTTGTGGAGCCGCTGCTCTCACTGCAATGGTTTATGAAGATGAAGCCGCTTGCAGAGCCTGCGCTCGCCGTCGTCAGAGATGGCCGCATCCGCATTCTCCCCGAAAGCGGCTTTAAGAAGTACGTGAACTGGATGGAGCACATCCATGACTGGTGCATCTCCAGGCAACTCTGGTGGGGGCACCGCATTCCGGCCTGGACCTGTGACGCGTGCTCACAGGCTATTGTGGCGCGGCAGGAGCCAGATGCGTGCCCCCAGTGCGGGTCCGCCGCGCTTCGCGCGGAGGAAGACGTCCTCGATACATGGTTCAGCTCACAGCTCTGGCCATTTGCCACGCTAGGCTGGCCAGAGCGGACCGCTGATCTCCGCCGCTTTTATCCCAACAACCTGATGATTATGGGCGAGGACATCCTCTTCTTTTGGGGCGCGCGCATGATCATGATGGGGCTCAAACTGATGGGCGATGTTCCGTTCCGCGAGCTTTATGTTCACGCGCTGGTGCGCGACGCCGAGCGGCAGAAGATGTCGAAGACCAAGGGGAACGTGCTCGATCCGTTGGAGGTCACCGGGAAATATGGGACGGACGCGGTACGCTTTGCCCTCGCCATCAGCGCGGCGCCCGGCACGGACATCGCGTTCAGCGAAGACAAGATGGAATCCTACCGCGCGTTCGCCAACAAGGTGTGGAACGCGGGCCGGTTTATTCTGATGTATCTTGAGCGGCAGCCGGAAGCCGTACTGAACCGGCTCGGCATGGCTCTGCAGCCAATTCCGGCGCTCGGCTTTGCTGCCGCGGAGGCCGGACAGACGGCGAACGGCCCGAATGGTTCGAACCTTGCTCTTGCCCACCGCTGGATCTTTTCCCGGCTGGCGTCGGTGACGGGCGAAATGAACGAGGCACTTGAAGGTTTCCGGTTCCACGAAGCGGCGCACACAATTTATCATTTCTTCTGGCATGAGTTTTGTGACTGGTACCTGGAGTGGGTGAAGCCGGAAATCACGCGGATCGCGGAAGGGCCCAACGCGCCAGCGGCGTGGATCAACCTGATGCGCGTCTTTAAGTCGTCGCTACATCTGCTCCATCCGTTCATGCCATTTATCACCGAAGATCTGTGGCACCGGCTCCCGCGCGCAGAACCGGTCGCATCCATCTCGCTAGCGGATTTTGGCCTGGTGGGCGGACGAGCGAAGGATCCCGTCTCCGAGAAGGCGTTTGAGGAAATCCAGACGCTGGTGGTTGCGGCGCGTAATGTGAAGGCCGAGCGGGGACTGCAACGCGAAAAGCCCAGCGCCCAAATTGCTGGCGAAGACCGGCGGCTGCTTGCGCTTTTCCGCGAGCATCAGGAAGTGATTTTGCGCCTGGCGGGGCTCGAGGCGTTGAACTTTATTTCAGAGCGGCTTCCGGCGGACGCCGGACGCATTCCGCTGACGGCCAGCCTCGATCTTCGCCTGTTTCACGAAACGCGTGTGGACGCGGGCGCGGAGCGGGCCCGTCTGGAAAAGGAGAAGACGAAAATCGAGCAGTCTCTCAGCCAGGCCCAGCGGCAACTGGAGAACCAGGAATTTATGAGCCGCGCTCCGCGAGATGTGGTGCGAGTAGTCGAAAAGCGCCACAGGGAACTTACGGCGCATTATCAGAAAGTGGTGGAGTCGCTCGCCCGCCTGGTGGGAGTGTGATAATGCTTTTTCGATCCGCGGTTTTGCCGCT
>JBOGJX010000389.1:0-2289 GCA_050745285.1 Terriglobia bacterium | reverse complement strand
ACCCGGCTCACCCGTGAATTACTTTCCCAGGGATTCAATATGATTGCCGGCGTGGGCGGGGATGGCACTTTTAACGAGGTGGCTAACGGGTTTATTGAGGCGGATAAGCTGGTCCAGCCCGGAGCTTGCATGGGAATTATTCCAACGGGCACGGGAGGCGACTTTCAGCGTATGTTCGGCTTTTCGCCCCAGAACCGGACGAGTGACGCGATTGAGGCGCTGGCCACCGGTAAGCCTCATGCCATCGACGTAGGGAAAGTGATTTTCCTGACCGCGCAAGGCCCGGCAGCCACGCGATATTTTGTCAATCTGGTGAGCTTCGGTATGGGAGGGGCTGTGGCGGCGCGGTCGCGAAACTTCCTCGCGCCTCTCGGTGGGCGCATGGCATTTCTTTGGGCTACGGTTTGTGTGTTGCTGAGTTACCGGGGAAAAGAGATAACGCTTTCGGTGGATGGCGCCCGCGAGTGGTCGCGCTACCGTGTGACCAATGTTGCCTTGGGCAACGGTCGTTTTCATGGCGGCGGCATGCATCCGTGCCCCACGGCCGTGCTGGATGACGGCGTGCTTGAAGTAACGGTCATCGAATACATGAATATGTTCCGGCTTCTCCGGGATATTCGCGTCCTCTACTCGGGGGAAATCTACACGCATCCAAAGATCCGCCATCTGCGCGGGGCGCGAATTGAGGCTGCGTCAGCGGCGCACACCTGGATTGAGGTCGATGGTGAGCCGCTGGGCAGGCTGCCGCTTGAGATCACCGTTCTGCCCAGAGTGTTGCCCGTGATGATCAGCAAGCCGAGGGCAATGAAGATGGGCGTGCTCGAACGCTGATCGGGAGTGGAAGTGTTGCGGGTATCACCGGGGGAGAGAAGGGAAAGGGATAACAACCCTCTCCCCTTGGGAGAGGGGGACCGCAAAGCGGTGGGTGAGGGCTTGTTTTCATGCTTTGCGGGCGCCGCAAACCGGCATGAACGGCTGCTAATAGATCAGGTCGAAGAACGTATTGAAGGTGATGTGTTGAAAGCCGATGTAATGGCCGTAGAATGGCGAAGCGATGTTGTTGTAAACGTCCACGGGGTTCTGATGATTCGTGATGTCGTAAACCTCGACAGCTCCCCGGAATTTATGGTTTTTGAAAATGCCAAAGTGCAGGAAGGGTATGTGAAAGTCTTTGCTGACTTTCACGTCGAGTGAATAGAAACGCGGGAAGCGGAAGCCTTCCGGAGTTCCAACGTAGTTTTGCAGCGCATCAAAGGACGAATAGGGGAAGCCGGTATGAATGTCGAACACAGGACTGATTGTGAGTCCCCACGGCGCCTGAAACTCGCCACAGGTAATGACCCGGTTCGGTATATCGGAGGGCAAGTCTCCGAAATAGTTGGGGTGAATGATGGGTTGTTCGAACGGGACGTAAAGAGCTCCCAGGGTGTTGATCTCGCCGCGCGCCAAGCTATAGACGTAGGATATGTTGACGTTGGCCTTTTCCCCCTCGCGCCAGCGCAGGGTGGCTTCAAACTCTTGGTAGCGTGAGCTGCCGGTGTTGCCGAGCACGAACGCATGGTTTCCTTGCGTCAGGCTTACCGGGTTCACGACAAATTCATTGTAGCCGCGGCTCGAAAGAAAACTGGCGCGGGCAAGCAGGCCGGGGCGCAATTCCTGGTCAAGCTCAAGGCTCCATGTATTGTCATAGGGAGTGGTCCCAAGCTGGTTGTGGCTAGGAATGATTTGCTTGCCGCCTTCACCGACCAGGCTGTATTGATTTGTAAACAACTCCGGCGGCCCGAGTGGCGCTCCGCCCGGTCCATACATCGTGATGGTTCGCTCCGGGTTTTCTGGAAAGTCGCCCGCAAGCATTGCGACGCGATTGTAGAAGATCCCGGCGCCGCCGTGGATCACCGTCCGGCCCGTGCGGCTGGGAGAATAAACGAAACCGAATCTGGGCGCAGGCGCCGCGGCGCTGCCGATGTTTTCCGACGAAAACCGCAAGCCGCCGTCTACGCTGAGAAAGTCATTCACCACCCAGTGGTCCTGGCCGTACCCTTCAAACTGCGTGTCTTCATCGCTTAAATGCGCTGGCCCTGAGAAGTCAATCCGTTCGAGCACGTTCCCATTTACATCCGTAATCAGTTCGGGTTGTGAAATGCTTGTGCCGTAATAAGCGCGATGAAAGTAGTCCGCCCCGATTTGGAGGTTATGCGCGCCCAACCATTTCTTTTGCGGGAATTCGTAGGTTTCCATGAACTGTTGTTGATTAGCGAACCTCTGATAGGCGTTGAAGTAATTCCCGCC
>JBOGJX010000388.1:0-4693 GCA_050745285.1 Terriglobia bacterium | reverse complement strand
CTCTCGAATGACTCTAAGGAGGGCCAGCCGCTCTGGGGTGAGGAAGCTCCGCGCAGCTTCTATGCTGGTGAAATAAGCACCCCTCCGCGGTGCAACCTTGCGTCCTTCCTGGACCGCCTTGAAAGTATCGTTGAAGCCGGAAAGCATTTTCTCAAGCGGCTTGATCTCAATTGTTAGGGTCTCTTTCATCGTTTTTTGCCTTTCACCCGTCGAACGCTACGCCGGAAATCCTCGATTAATAGGTCTACGCCTTGGAAGTCGTAAGGCTCTTCGATTGGCCCCAAATGCCGGTGGTGTCCCTTTGGATGATGGTTGTCATAGAGCACCGCTGGGGACTTCTCCCCACATCGCACAAATGCCAGCCGGTAACGGATTCCCTCCTAAGACCTGCCGCTGACCGGCACTCTCCAAATCTTCGCTTCGAAGAGATTTCCTTCCTCGTCGGTAGCCTTCTCGTGAAAAAGGAGTTTTCCACTAAGCCGCCCTCGCCTACGGTCTCCCATACCGTATGTTAGCACAAATCCGGCTCAAAACCGTCAACAACATTTCCAGAAAGTGGCGGTTTTTTTCCGTTTCGAGGAACGGGACCCTTCGCGCCCAGCCAGCCAATCCCACAGGACTCCATCAGAGCACGATTGGAGGTGGGCGACGGACCGGATCAGGCGGGGTGAGTCGATGCAGGACTTGATCCACCGCCTCGAAGATTACCGGTTTGACAAACCTCAGCCGCACTATTACGCACGCCGGACCGTGACCCGCGCCTACGCTCAATTTGCCCTTTCTCGCGGTGACGATCCCCAGGACGTGATCCAGAAGATCAGCCTGTATCCGCCGCGGCCGTATGAGAATGGTGAGCAATACGCTCGTGCAACCGTCCAGCAAGTCCAGGAACATCTCGCGCAGACGAGCCAACGCCAGCAATCTGTCAGCACTTCATCCCAGCAACACGTCCAGCAACTGGACCTGGGGGTGATGCCATGACCAGAGCGGCCCCACTCTTCCGGTGGCTTGCATCAACTTCGGCTCTGGCAGCGGTTTTGTTTCTGTGCGCCGGGAGAACGGATGTACCGATGGTCAAGACATACCTTGCGATCTTTGCGGGCCTGGGCCTGGTAATGGCGCTCGTTGCGGATTTTTTTCAAGACAGAGAGCGACGAAAGCCAGGCCCAGCAGCTATTGAGCCGGGATCGCACTTTGCAGCAAGCTCTCTCTTCTTGACGACGGTGACAGTCGCTGCCCTCGATATCGGCCGCTTCCATTGGACTCACGGTCTCGCCGAGACCATGCAGATACTGGCGTTGGTAGTGTTCGCGTTCGCGGCAAGCATTCAAGTCTGGGCAATGGCAGTAAATCCGTTCTTTTCCACTGTCATCCGGCTTCAAACCGATCGTGGACACCGGCTCGCAACCCGCGGCCCTTATCGATTCATTCGCCATCCGGGCTATCTGGCGATGGCGATCATCATGCCGGCGACGGCCATTGCTCTCGGCTCCGTGCTCGCTCTGGTCCCGGGATTGTGTTACTCAGCCCTGATTTTGTGGCGAGCAAATAGGGAAGACGGATTTCTGACGGAACAACTCGCAGGCTACTCTGCGTATGCCGAGAGAGTCCGGTACCGGCTTATTCCAAGTCTCTGGTGAGGTGCAGCATGAACATGCAATGTCCATAATGCGGGTCAACCGAATTCAGAAAGCTCTCGCTCGTGTATGCGGAAGGCTTCTCTGACCTTAAGGCTCACTCGCGCGGCTGGGGGCTTGTTCTCGGCTTGGGAAGAGGGTATCACACGAAAATGGGAATTCAGTATCGAGGTAAGGTAAAGCCGCTGACGGTTCACCAAGAATTTCGAGTTCTGCGTCGAATTCTGAATGTTGCTGTCAAGCAGCAGCGACTGGCTAGCAACCCTTGCAGTGCGGTGGAATTCCCCGTTTCGCTTAACAAGCCAACTCAAAAACCCCACTATATGACTGCAAGCGAACAAGAACGAATTGCGCTATGTGCGCCAAGCCATTTAAGGAACATCATCGTCATCATTTCGGAAATGGGCCTTCGCCCATATAGGGAATTGATGTCGATGAATAGGTCACAGGTGGACATCGAAAACTCATTGATCCATATCCCAGACTGCAAGACGCCGAGCGGAATAGGGGATATGCCGATGACGGAACTGGCTCGGCAAGCGTTCAAGTCGCAGATGGAGCAGACACTTGGTTCAGAGTATCTCTTTCCAACTCCGAAGAAAAACACGTCAAAACCCTATATCACAACACTCAAGACAACCTGGGCCGCAACGCTCAAACGGGCTGGGGTCCCACACTTTCCGATCTATCACTTGCGGCACACCTTCGCCAGCCGGCTCAGCGCTGGCGGCGTATCCGATCACTTCGTAACGCTCATGTTGCGTCAGGGCGATGCCCAAGTTTTCAAGCGGTACAGCCAAGCCAAGTTGAACATGATGCACGAAGCGTTGGCGCGCCTTGATCGACACGCCAACGAGCACGGGAAGAATTCTGGAACAGCACAGCCGAATTAAGAGCGTTTTGGAACAGTTTTGGTACATTTTCACTGTTTAGCATTACAAGGTTAAGTTCGATAGCGGCGTGTCAGGGCACGGCTTTAGCCGTGCCAAACCAGGATCTAAAAGATCGACGGCTTTAGCCGCTGAGAGCTTCAGGGGCTAAAGCCCCAGGGATCAAGGGAAGGCGCACCGCGCGGCATGGCTAAAGCCATGCCCTGACACAGCGGTAACACGACTTAACCCAGTATCGTTAGGCAGGCCATGAAAAATCGGAGGCCTGAATCTAAAAGGCTTGGATGGTGAGCCGTGGGGGAATCGAACCCTCAACCTACTGATTAAGAGTTAAGAGGAAACGCAGAATCAACAACTTGCACGCATTAGGCGCGATTAGTAAGAGGTTGGTTTTAGCCAGTGTTTATGCGCCTTCTGTGGCACTTCGCGCCAAACCATCCCAACCGATACAACCGTAGACTCATTACCAAGGGTCATTACCAAAATTGAGACCATCCCCGCGTCAGTGTCACTCAGTCTTATCAAGGCTTCCGGCGCACTTGCAGCGATTGCAGGCATCCGAGGCCGAGATGGGGTCAGACATTGAGTGCGGCTTGTGATGTTCTCAGCCGGTGAGGTGGTTGACCCAGTCCCTTTCCGGTTCGGCTACCCCGTGCGACAGAGCCTCTGACCACCTTTTGCCGCACATGAGCATGTTTGACAGCGTATCGCCTTGCGTGGCGAAGGCGGCTTAGTCTGACCTAGCGAGAGGTGGGGTCAGTGTAGTTGCTCGGAGTAAATCTGATAGGTGAGCGTAACCGGATTTCCGTCTGGATCATGGTCGAGGATTTCCACGAGTTTATCCTGACCCTTGTAGCTGAAGCGGGCGGCATAGCGGCCAAGGTCTAATCGTGGCCCGTCCAAATAGTAGTCAGTGTCACCAATCTGCGCGCTCACGAGGTATTCTTCGCTGACTGTTTGTGTCGCCGCGTCGATCACAGCGGTCAATGGGAAGTCGGCTTCGCTCGCGCCTTTAGCGGCCACGGGCGTATCGCTTATCGCCAGGGACGATGACTGTTCGGGTGCGGGCGTACTCTGTGGGATTTCGGCAGCGCTGTACACGTCTTTGACCACCGCGCCCAGCAGTCGTCCTCTCGTGTCAATGGAAGCCCGCAGTAACGCTCCAAGGTTGTAGCCAAGCGTATTCATTCCGTCGCCGCCCCGCCGCGTTGTTATTGTCCGCCAGCGGCTCGAAATCAGTCCGCCTTGCTGGTTATAAGCGTAAACGTAGAGCGTCTTAGCTGTGTCCGTGTACGGCAGGTTCTCTCGGGTTGTGGTTGTTGTCGTTGTCGTTGCCGTGCCGTCGTAGGCGAAATCCCATGTGTTGCCGTAGTCATCGGTCACGGTCCCGCTGCCGGAAACCGGCGTGGTGTCAGTGCTTGTAGTGGTGCGTAGGGTCGGGTAGAACCCATCGAGCGCTGCCTGCGAAGTTGAGAGGACAAGCAAGAAATTCTCGGCGCTTGGATTGATTGCCTGAGAGAAGCACAGCCGTGGTATGAGTCGGAATTGGCGATTGATGTAAGTTTGGTTACTTTCACTTGTGACCCTCCCATCGTAATATATATAAAAATACAAAAATGTCAATCATTGCGAGGTAGATGTATATCACTGGCGGCCTCCGCGTAAGTCAATAGGAAGAGAATTCTATCAGCGTTTCGGAAATTTTCTCGCGTTCTTGGCAGCCCACTTTCGAGCGAACTTGGGCACGCTCAGTGTAACACCGCCCGGCCCGGCAACGGCAAATGCGATGCTTTTCTCGCACGCCAATGCAATATTCCCGCGCTGGCCCTGAGTTGTGACTGACGAGTTTGCAAGGGGCGTGGCTGGCCGCCCGGCGAGCGTCTGTCGCGTCGAGGCGTCCTCCGAGCCGCAGTAACCACCGTAACTAGTAGCAATCCAGTGTTGCCCAGTCGCACACCGCCGCGCCTCCGCTTCCTCACGACCTTGCGCGCCTATCCCCCCGGTTGTTTCCGGTGTGTTCGCGCGAACGGGTACGCTTATGGTGCTGCCCTGTTCAGGCCGCGCCACTTGTTCGTCGCGTAAATTTGTTGCAACCTTCTCCACCATCATCGGGTCAACAAACTTTGAACGAAAAATCGGGTCTCTTCTGAAAGGGAACTGAAATAC
>JBOGJX010000387.1:0-12139 GCA_050745285.1 Terriglobia bacterium | reverse complement strand
GCTTTAACGAGCCGCTCGGCAGGCAAGTCAAGAAATATTAAGGGAGCACTCTATCGGCACGGTTAAAACCGTGCCCTCCTGACTGTCAAACCGAGCTTCGCGAACAATCCAGGCTACAAAATTCCTGCCGATTGGAAAATGCCCAGGTCCTTGTCGCCGCGTCCGGAGAGGTTTATTGCCACGAGCGCTTCCCGGCTCATTTGAGGAGCGCGTTTGATCACTTCCGCGACGGCATGAGCCGATTCGAGCGCAGGAATAATTCCCTCGAGACGCGAAAGCAGGCTAGCCGCCTCCAGGGCTTCCTTGTCACTCACGCGGGTATACTCCGCTCTTCCCTGACGGTAAAGCGCGGCGTGTTCAGGGCCCACGGCGGCGTAGTCGAGGCCGGCAGAGACGGAATGCGTTGTTGCGATCATGCCGTCTTTCGTCTGGAGCACGTAGGTGTAAGTCCCGTGCAACACGCCGGGGCTGCCGCCATCGAAGCGCGCAGCATGATCACCGAGCCCACGCCCTCTGCCCCCCGCTTCAACGCCCACCATCTTCACTTTCGCATCGGGGATGAAGTCGTAAAACAGCCCGATGGAATTACTTCCGCCGCCGACGCAGGCTATAAGAACATCGGGTAGCCGGCCCTCGGCTTCGAGTATCTGGCGGCGCGTTTCCTGGCCGATCACGCGATGAAAATCGCGCACCATCATGGGATACGGATGCGGTCCCAGCGCGGAGCCTAGCAGGTAGTGAGTGCTTTCGACGTTCGTAACCCAGTCGCGCATGGCCTCGCTGATGGCGTCCTTAAGGGTCTTGCTGCCGGAATCAACGGGCTCGACCTGCGCGCCGAGCATTCTCATGCGGAAGACGTTGGGGGCCTGGCGCGCCATATCCTCCGACCCCATATAGACCACGCACTTCATACCGAGCAGGGCCGCCGTTGTTGCGCTCGCAACGCCGTGCTGGCCGGCGCCCGTCTCGGCGATGATCCGCGTCTTGCCCATCCGCCGCGCGAGCAACCCCTGCCCAAGGCAGTTATTGATCTTGTGCGCGCCGGAATGCAAAAGGTCCTCGCGCTTCAGGTATATTTTCGCCCCACCCAGGCGCTCCGTCAGGCGCCGCGCGTAAAAGAGAGGTGTCGGCCGCCCGGCGTAGTGGGTGAGAAGATCATCCAGTTCGGCGTGGAACTTCGGATCGTTTCGTGCGGCCGCATAGGCGCGCTCGAGCTCCTCGACCGGATGCATTAACGTTTCGGGAACGTAGCGCCCGCCAAATTCACCAAAGCGGCCGAGAGCATCGGGGGCGTTCCAGACTGCCGGTTGGGTTGCCATGGTTTCCCTTAAAATCCTTCGATTGATGTTTGTGGTCCGTGGTCGGTTGCTAATGGCTCACAACTCTTCGCTCGGTTAATAATGCAACAAACTACGGGCAACGGACATTCTCTCAATGATTTAATGACCCAATGAAACAATCTCTAATTCAATCAATTCGTCCCATCCGCCTCGGCCACTGCGGCAAAAAAAGCTCGCAGCTTTCGGGCGTCTTTGACGCCGGGGGCCGATTCCACGCCGCTTGCCACGTCCACTCCGAATGGCCTTACCCTCCGGATGGCTTCGCCCACATTGTCCGGCGTCAGGCCTCCGGCAAGAATAATGGTCTTACCTTGCTCGTTGGCGCGGCGGGCCAGATTCCAATCGATGTTCTTTCCGCTGCCGCCGATGCGAACCGGATCAAACGAGTCCAATAGAAAGGCATCGAGCGGCAGCGTCTGCAGGGTTGCCGGATCAAAATCCGGTCCCACGGGAATCGCGCGGATCAGCCGGTAGCCGTTGAGCGCCTCAACATCCTTGGGGAACCGGGGGCCGTGCAACTGGATGACGGAAATCCTGGCTTCACGCGCGATCGCAGCGACGCGGCCTCCGTAAGTCTCGTCCGCAAAGATACCGACCGCCGCGACCAACGGCGGTATCTTTGCCACGATCTCACCCGCCATGTCCGGCTCGATATAACGTGGCGAGGGCTCGTAGAAATTGAACCCCAGAGCCGATGCGCCAAGCTCGACGGACAGCCGGGCGTCTTCAAAGCGTGTTATCCCGCAGATTTTAACCCGGGTCATTGTCAACAAGCATTCACCACAAAGGCACAAAGGCACAAAGAAAAGCACAAGGCAACAGCGATAAGGCGGGAATACGTACTTGCCGTCATTGGCCGATAATTTCGATTTTCCGGTTTCAATGTTCGAGTTCCTAATTTCCGCTTTTCAGCTTTCTTGGCGCCTTTGTGTCTTTGTGGTTCACTTTTTATTACCTGGCGCCGGCCAGCAATTGGGCCAAGGCGCGTCCGGGATCGGCGGAGCGCATGAACCATTCTCCGATGAGAGCGGCGTGGAATCCCGCGATGGTCAGCCTTCGCAAGTCCTCCGGGGAATGGATGCCGCTCTCCGTGACGGCAAGACAGCTTGCCGGGATTTTCTCGCGCAACCGGAACGAAGCCGTCAGACTCACTTCAAGCGTCTTCAGGTTCCGGTTGTTTACCCCGATAATTCGCGCGCCCGCATCAAGCGCTCGGTCCAGGTCTTCCTCCGCATGCACTTCCACCAATGCTGCGATTCTCAGGCGGCCGCTCAGGTCGAGCAGGGCGCGCAGATGTTCATTTGAAAGCGCCGCCACGATCAGGAGCACCGCATCCGCGCCCGCCGCCGCGGATTCGTAAACCTGGTATTCATCCACGATGAAGTCTTTGCGCAAAACCGGCAGCCGCACGGCGCCTCGCGCTTCACGAAGATCATCGAGCGATCCCTGAAAATAGTCTTCCTCGGTTAAGACAGAAAGCGCTGCCGCTCCGGAAGCTTCATAACCCATGGCGATATTGCGGCTGTTGTAGTCGCAGCGAAGCGGACCCGCGGAGGGAGATGCCTTCTTCATCTCGGCGATGATTTGCAGGCCGCCCGCGCTGAGCGCGCCGCTAAAACTGCGGAAATCCGCGCGCGATGCTGCCGTGCCGGCCAAGAATTCCAGCGAAGCGCCCAGGCGAGCCTGCTTCACCCGTTCCATGCGGGCAGCGATAATTTCGTCGAGGATAGTTCCGGTTGTTTTTTGCACGGTACGTAATAGAAGCTATCAGCGGTCGGCATCAGCAAAAACCCATCGCCGGTTGCGGAAAACCCCACGCGAAGGGCGTAACGGCGATTTTACATCGCACGAGTCCGATTTTCTCAATGCCCCAATGGCGGCATCAAGCCGCCGCTACACGTTTTTCGGCAAACTGATCAATGTCTTGCTGCCCGCTGATGGCTGCTTCTCCGAAGTTCGCACAAACACCGTAGAGTATAATCTAAAGATCAGGAGCCTTACATGAAGCTGCCCATTTATTTTGATCATCACGCTACCACGCCCGTGGACTCGCGCGTGCTCGAGACAATGCTTCCCTATTTCAGCGAAAAATTTGGAAACGCCGCCAGCCGCAGCCACTCGTTCGGATGGGAAGCGTTGGAAGCTGTAGACACGGCCCGCAAACAAATCGCGAATCTTATTCATGCCCGGCCCAGGGAAATTATCTTCACCTCTGGCGCCACGGAATCGGACAATTTAGCCTTGAAGGGCGTGGCGCAGGCGCACCGTGAAAAGGGCAATCACATTGTGACCCTGGCGACGGAACATAAGGCGGTGCTCGATACCTGCCATCGTCTGGAGACCGAAGGGTCCCGGGTTACGATCTTGCCGGTCAATGCGGATGGGCGGATTAATCTCAACCGCCTGGAGGACGCGCTCACCCCGGGCGCCGTCCTCGTGAGCATCATGGCCGCCCACAACGAAACCGGCGTCATTCAGCCGGTGGCAGAAATCGGGCGTCTTTGCCGCGATCGCGGCATTCCATATCACTCGGACGCCGTGCAGGCTGTCGGAAAAATTCCCATCGATGTGGAAGCGATGAATATCGACCTGATGTCTCTTACTGCTCACAAAATGTATGGACCGAAAGGCGTGGGCGCGCTTTACGTGCGCGAGCAAAAGCCCGGCCTCAGTATCGCCCCGTTGATAGACGGCGGCGGCCACGAGCGCGGCTTCCGGTCCGGAACGCTGAACGTGCCGGGGATCGTTGGCCTGGGGGCGGCTTGCGCCCTTTGCCAGCGCGAGATGCCTGGGGAGTCTGCCCGGCTTAGCGTCCTCCGGGACCAGCTCCTGGGGGGCATCTTCTCCCGGCTGGATGACGTTCACATCAACGGCAGCATGGAGCACAGGCTTCCTCACAACCTCAACCTCAGCTTTGGGCAAGTGCAGGCCGACACATTGATGATGAGCTTGGCTGACATCGCCATCTCTACCGGTTCTGCCTGCACTTCCGCCCGGCCAGAACCCTCCTTCGTGCTTAAGGCGATGGGTGTTCCGGATCATCTTGCTTACGCCTCGCTCCGTTTCGGCCTGGGGCGATTTACGACCGGAGAAGAGGTCGATTACGTCATCGCCCGCATTGCAGAAGCCGTCACCAGTCTGCGCGGCCTTGCAGTGACGAGTGGGATGTGAGCGGCGCCACGGCGCCCGGAACCCCCTCACGCCGGCCGCCGCTACAAATGCAGCTACACCGCGACGGCTGCTGCCGCCCGCGTTTGTTTCCAGATATTCAGGTATGGCTTCAGCCGGCCCATCATTTCCCGGAAGTCCGGGAGGGAAAGCGACTGTGCCCCGTCGCTGAGGGCGCGTTCAGGGCAGGGATGAACTTCTACGATCAGGCCATCCGCCCCAATGGCAACGGCGGCCTGGGAGAGCGGTGGGACCAGGCTTCGTTTGCCCGTGGCGTGGCTGGGATCGACGACGACCGGCAGATGGGTGAGCTCGTTGAGCACCGGCACGGCTGAAATGTCACACGTATTGCGCGTGGCCGTTTCAAAGGTGCGCAGACCCCGCTCGCAGAGGATCACGTTGGCGTTTCCGTGCGCGGTGATGTATTCGGCGGACATCAGGAGCTCCTTGATGGTGGAACTCATGCCCCGCTTTAGCAGCACCGGACGCCCGCACGTTCCCAGGGTTTTGAGCAAGGTAAAGTTCTGCATATTCCGCGCGCCCACCTGCATGATGTCCGCGTATTCGGCCACCAGGCCCACCTCGCGGTCGCTCATGACTTCCGTCACCACGGCAAGGCCCGTTGCCGCCCGCGCCTTGGCAAGCAGCTTGAGACCTTCTTCGCCAAGGCCCTGAAAGTCATACGGGGAAGTGCGGGGCTTGAAAGCGCCGCCGCGCAGGATCTTCGCGCCGGCGCCGGCCACGGCGTCCGCCGTTTCCATGATTTGCTTTTCGCTTTCCACCGAGCAGGGGCCTGCCATGACGATGAATTCTTCGCCGCCAAATTCCGCTTGGCCCACCCGGATCAGAGTCCGCTCGTGCTTAAACTCCCGGCTCACGAACTTATAGGGCGCGGAAATCCGCACCGCGCTCTCGACCGAAGGCATGGCTTGAATCGATTCGAGACAATCTGTGACGTCACCCACTCCCACGACTCCAATCACGACCCTCTCCTCTCCGACAATCGAATGGACCTTGTACCCGAACTCCTTGATGCGGTCGCAGACGCGGTCCACCTCCGCCTGGCTGGAATGAAGGCGCATCGAAATAATCATGTAGATTCTCCCCAGTAAAATAAAAAACCCACTCTCTTCGAGTGGGTCAGCCTTGCGTATTTCTTCTTTGTCCGCTCAGACCAACGCCACCCTATCCAGTTGGAGTAAAGCTCCAAAAGCGGTAGTACGCAAACGGGATGGCATAGGTCGTTAGCATCAAGCGTCAACTATAAATCAGCTTGCCCGCCAAATGCAAGGCCAATTTGACAGTGAGTCAGTTTCCGACCGAGTTGGCGGCCGGCCAGCCAAAAGTCTTCACTTCGTGTTGCACAGCGGGTTTCACCTCCCGCCTGCGGCAAGGCCGAGGATTCGTGTTCACCCGCGCACAGTCACGCGCGTCCGCCGGACCGAGGGATCAGGCTGGGATTTTTGACACCTGATAAATGACCGGCCTGAATGTGGGTGGAGGAACCGGCTTGCCTTCGGCCCGGGCAGCTTCGATCCAGGCAGCCTTGGCCTTAAGTACCTCGGCCAATGCCTGCTCCGGCGTATCGCCAAAAGCGGTACAGTGGGGAAGGTCCGGAATATCGGCAATATATCCGCCGTCTTCTTCGCTGTAAAAAACATTCATGTGGTAGTCTCTCATATTCCCTCCCTTGGTATCGCACTCCCTTTCAGCGCCGACTTACCCTCTACTTCAGACTCACCCGAATGACGTTTCTCGGGAGGCTAACCTTTGAATTCAACTCCCAGATCGCCGAAGTCGGGCCGGCCGGATGGAACCGGAGGAAAGACCCGATACGCTCTCAGCTACTTCGACCAGAGAATGCAGCGCCCTATTGACAGCGGCGGAGTTTGGAAAGACGGCCGCAACCTCAGGGTCAAGGACCACGACGTTAGAGCTTGACTTAATCCGCTCGTAGTATTTACCGCGCTCCAGCTTCTTGAAGTCAGAGCGTTTGTACTCACCGCGGAGTTCATCGGATGCGGACTTAGCCTTCTTCATAAATTTGCCTTTCATGGTGAGTTGCGCGGCGCGCACTGACGATGCGGATTGCCTCACCACGCTCAGTATGGGATACGACAAGAAGCTGGCCAGCCGACGAGACATGCCAAAGGTGATCAGCCTTTCCTCATCGTCCGAATGGTCTGGGTCGACGCCCGTCACGGCCAACGAATCATAGAAAATACTTGAAGCGTTCTCAAACGAGACCCGATGTTTGCGGAGGTTGTTCGCAGCCTTGGCAGAGTCCCATTCAAAATGCCTGCTCCGATTCTATACTTACAATCCACTGAGGTCTAAGCCTTGTTCTGGGCGACCGGTGAGAGCGGGAGGCAAGTTTTGGGGCAGGGTCACTTTAAAGATGGTGCCGTCGTTTCCGGTGTGCTCAACGCAGATCGCGCCGCCATGATCCTGCAGCATTTTCAGGACAATGGCAAGTCCGAGCCCGGTTCCGTTTTCTTTGCCGTAACTCACAAAAGGCTGGAAAACCGAATCACGGATGGGCGCGGCTATTCCAGGACCATTGTCGGCTATGCGGATCTCGATTTCGCCAGCCAACTGGCGTATGCGGACTTCAATCAGCCCGGCCTCGGGGGGGACAGCCTCGCATGCGTTGAGTAGCAAATTGTGGAAAACACGGTCCAATTTGGCCCGATCATACCATCCATCGCACTTTCCTTCGTGCCAGACGCTGATCCCAACCCGGCGAAACTCCGGCCTGGCCTGGATAGCTTGGATTGCCTGTCGCACCGAATCCTCAATGTTGCAGTAATGCGGCTGGGTGCTCTGGCGAGTCTTGGAGAATTCGAGGACCGAGTCGATCAGATCCGACATGCGATTTACGGCCTGCCGGATTTCCTCATAGAACTCCCTTCGCCGTGATTCGGATAACCTGCTTTCGGAGAGGAACTCAGCATAAGCAAGAATCGCCGTCAGGGGATGACGAAGATCATGAGATATCGCACTGGCCATGCGCCCCATCGTCGCCAGTCTTTCCGCGTGTAAAAGCTCGTTTTGAGTGGTTTGCAAACTCTTCCGCATCCGGTGAAACGCGCCGGTCAGCTCTCCCACTTCATCTTTGCTGGTGGTTGGAAGGGGATAGTTGAAATCCCCCTTTTCCAGTGCTCTCACGCCGGAAACAAGATTGTCCAGGGGGCGAGTGACTGTGTGAGAAATAAGAGACGCAAGCCCTATGCCTGCAAGGACGGCTACCAGCCCTATACCGAAGAGCCAGTGGTTCAGGCTGCGGAGAAACAGAGTCGCCCGGTCATAAGATTTGAGCACCGTCAGGCTTGCCGTTGACTTGCCCTCGGGCGGCAGCTTTACTGACGCCCCCACAAACCGCTCTTTGCCCAGTTCAAAGTCCGTCACCTTGCCGTATGTCTCGCGGCCAGCATGAGTCATCTGGAAAAGCAACTGAGCTTGCTGGTCCCGGGGCAGAGTCGATACAACCAGATGCTGGCCGTAGCGGAACGCCACCTCGCTCGAAGCAATCTGGCTGACCTCCCTGGCCACTTCTGGCCCGGCCTCGTAGCCAACCGCGAGCACTCCCAGCAGCACGCCTTCGGAAGAACGCCCAAAATAGATGGGCTGAAGAAACACCTCATAGAGATGGCCTTTTCCAAACCACCAGTCGCGGCTCTCACCGACCGCAAGAGCGCGCTGTAGAGAGGCCTGGGCTGCATCGAGGGTGAGGCCATTGGTCGAGGTATCCAGAGCCGCTATTTTCCCCGTGCGGCCGGCGAGCACAAATAGATCGCTTCCTGCCAGGCGCCAGAATTCCACCGAACCGTCCTGAATGGTCGCGGGGTCCGGGGTGGTCATCAGAGCACGCAGGGGCGGCAGATCCGCCAGCAACCGGGCAGACCGCGCTAAGGTTGCGTCACGCTGAAGCTGGAAGCTTTGGAAGGTCGCGAGCGAGTTATGGACCGCCTCGGCCAGGTCCGCGCGCACTTTTTGCTCCATACGGAGGCGTACCAGGAGAACCGTTGACCAGGCCAACAGGCAGGAAATAGAAATAATGGAAAACAGCAGCTTGGTGCGCAGCTTCGTCTTATTAAGCATGGCCGTTTCCGTAAATTTGGTAGCGAGATTGCGCATCAGACCAGCGAACGGTGACCCCTCACCCGGCCCGCTGCGCTCGCCACCCTTTCCCCGAAAGGGAGAGGATGGGAATCAAAAAATGACATCACCCCTCATCCACCAGACGAGAGGAAAAAGCAAATCGATAACAGCCCTCTCCCGCTTGCGGGAGATGGCGACCGCGAAGCGGTGGGTGAGGGGACGCAGCAAGCAGCGCCCCTACGCCATTATTGCGGGTCTCGCCAAGCGACATGAACGACTGCTACGGAACAAACTTATAGCCCGCGCCATGAACGGTGCGGAAGTGGACCGGATGCTCGGGGTCGGCTTCCAGCTTCTGGCGGAGCTTCAAGATATGATTGTCCACCGTGCGGGTCGAAGGGTAGCACTCATATCCCCATACCTCATTCAGCAGTTCGTCGCGCGGGATCACGCGTTCGGGATGCTGAGCGAAGTACTTCAAAGTCTTGAATTCTTGAGGCGTCATTTCCACCAGCCGGCCACCGCGAATCAACTCCATTTTCTTGAAATCAACACAGACGTCGGCAAAGCTGTATTCCTCGATTGCTGCGGCCCGGTGTGAACGGCGAAGGGCTGTCCGGACTCTCGCTAGAAGCTCCTTGGGGCTGAACGGCTTCGTGATGTAATCGTCTGCGCCGATTTCAAACAGCAGGACCTTATCCACTTCGTCGGTTGTTGCGCTCAGTATTAGGATAGGGATCGCCGGAGCTGACTTGCGAATCTCCCGGCAGACCTCGTGCCCGGGCATCTGGGGGAGTTTCAAATCCAGCAGCACCAGCGAGGGCGCCGAGGCACGAAAAGAGGCCAAACCAACCGCTCCGTCCGCGGCAAACTGGACGACAAAGCCTTCTCCCTCAAACAGCTCCTTCAGAGCCGTGTGAATTGTCCTGTCGTCTTCAATGATGAGCAGTTTTTCCATAGGTTCTTTTCGCGCGATTAAGTGGCCATCAGAAACCCGGCAACAACTCCAGGAAAGCAAGGCCGCGGCCTCGATTGTTAACTGCTTCGCCTTGCAGGATCACAACTGGGCAAGCCACTAACCAAGCGATGGCTGCGCTTGCGCCAGATGCTCACGTGCTTCCGGCACATCTTCCAGCCCGACAGCATATGAAGATGTCCCGCTTGTATTTTGCCGTGCAACATAGAGCGTACAACACAACTTGCCTCAAATTCGCGCTTGACAAATTCTTGACAAAAATTTTACCGCACGATGAAGAGGTCTGGCCGGCGTTTGCCATTAACCTGGGTCTTGGGGCGGGATTAACCCGCGATTACTTCGGACCGAGCCCCTGTCGTGCAGAGGGAGTTCAGCGAATTGAGCACGGCAAACGGAATTCGGCGGCGTATTTGTGCCGGAACGCGGGGGGTACAATCAAGAGGGACCGAGCCTGGGGCGGCCGGCATGCTTCCCTCTTTCAGGCAGAGAAAAACAAAACTTGCAGCACATGGAGATGGGCGCGATGGCGTTTTCAGGCCGTAAACGGCAGCCAGCACAATGGCGATCTTACGCTTGCGAACCTCGCTGAACCGAATCGCTCACGAGCGGCCGTGTGCAGGAAAGCTCATGGCTCAATTTAGGGATAATAAGAGGAGGAAATGATGCGTGAACTAACAAGCCGGCGCGAGGCTCCGTGCGCACTCTTGTGTGTTGCCATCTCTTTCGGGATCGCTGCAGGATGTTGCGGGCAAAATTCTCCTTTTGAATCATCCGCTCGGAATGTCTCCGTGCTGGGAACAGATTCGTCCGTTGAATCTGAGGTCAAGGAGCTCCAATCCCAGATGGCGCTTATGAAGCATCGGATGGCGCAAATGGAAAGCGAAACCGCCAAATTGCGGTCAGAGCTTGATGAGACCCGGACGCAACCGGGCATCATCCGGCCAGTGCAGAAATCCCCTGCGGCATCTGCCGCCAGCGAGTCAGCCGCCGTAGCCCCGAAACAGTCCGCCCGGTCCTCCCGCGGCGAATCCTCCCTCCGCAAGGTTCAGAAACGCTTGGCAAGTATTGAGGAGCAACAAGGGCTCTTGCAGAGCGAAGTAAGAGACCAGAACCAAATCAAGGTGGAGAGCGCATCCAAGTACCGCCTACAACTTTCCGGCATCGCTTTGCTCAACCTATTCAGCAACCGTGGAAATGCGGATAATCTTGATGTCCCTCAAATCGCTGAAGCTCCCGGGCCGCTAAGTTCGAATGCCCTTTTCGGAGCTACGGTGCGGCAATCCGAGGTTGGCGTCGAGGTGTTCGGCCCGTCCCTGGCTGGCGCTCGAATTCATGGCGAGATCCACACTGATTTCTTCGGGGGCTCCCCTGCAGTCCTGAATGGAGGAACTTCTGGGATCATGCGGATTCGCACGGCCACGGTGCACCTGGACTGGCACAACACCTCCTTGGTGGCGGGCCAGGACGCACTCTTCTTCTCGCCCCTTTTCCCCACCTCATTCGCTTCTCTCGCGGAGCCGGCATTCGCGTATTCAGGAGACCTATGGGGATGGACACCGCAGATTCGTCTGGAGCATCGCTTCGCTTATTCGGAAAGCTCAGCCCTCCTTGTGCAGGGAGGCATTCTGGACTCACTCACGGGCGAGCCGCCCGTTAACAGCTTTTATAGAACTGGACAAGCGGGGGAGCGTTCAGGTCAGCCTGCCTATGCCGGAAGGGTCGCGTGGACGAGAGCCTCGTCAGGCAGGAAAGCTACCCTGGGCGTAGGTGGCTATTTCAGCTCGGAAAACTGGGGCTTTGGCAGGAGGATTCCTGGATGGGCGGCGACCGCTGATTGGAACATACCCCTGGACCGCTGGTTTAGCCTTTCGGGAGAGCTATACCGCGGGCACGCCGTCGGCGGCTTAGGAGCTGGAACAGGAAGGAGCGTGTTATATAATGGATTGCTGACAAGCCCCCAAACCTCCATCCTTGGCCTGGACTCCGCGGGGGGATGGGGCCAACTCAAGTTTCGCCCGCTCGAGCGCCTGGAGTTCAACGTAGCCTTCGGGGAGGATAAGCCCTTTGCTTCAGATATCCGCCGCTTCCCGGGAGCACGAAGTTATTTTGACCCCTCGATTGACAGGAACCAAAGCGGCCTGGTCAATCTCATCTATTACCCGCGCTCTGACTTCGTGCTCTCATTGGAATACCGGCGGCTCAGGACGAGCGAAATTGCCAATTCGCTATACCGGGCAGGACAGATCAACCTGGGCGTGGGCGTGCGATTCTAGTCGTCCTTTTAGTAATACCAGGTTAAGTCGGTTTAGCAGTAGTCAGGGCACGGCTTCAGCCGTGCCACGAAAGCCCTCACCCACCGCTTCGCGGTCCCCCCTCTCCCTGAGGGAGAGGGGACGGGGGTCAGGGAGGGCACGCTTACGGCATGGCTAAAGCCATGCCCTGACAGTCCTGAAGAAAACTTAACATAGTAATACTAGTAGAGTGTTCATTAATTGGGTAGACAATCTTTTTCAATGCGTGGCGCATACATCGCGCATTTTGCGATAGGCGCCAC
>JBOGJX010000386.1:0-5857 GCA_050745285.1 Terriglobia bacterium | reverse complement strand
CCCGGGGAAGGCTCCGTTACGGCACGATTAAAACCGTGCCCTTCCGTCATATTGACCGGAATTTTCGGGGCAGTACGGCCCAAGAGGCGGCGATGCCGCACGCGTCCAAAAAACGGAGACGTGAATTGGAGAAGCCCCCCGCCACAAAAGCGAAGCAAGCTGGCTACACATCACCAGACGAACATCTTGGTGGGGGTCGTTTGCGTCGCAAGGTGAAGCTCCGGAACGCCGTTCGCGCTGCGGCGCTCTAACGCTTCGAGGGCGCTCAGGCGGGCGAGCTCTGGATGATTGTTGGTTTCACTCAAGTGGGCCAGCACGAGTATCTGCGAAGCGGCATCATACTCACCGCTTAGAAATTCCGCGGTGGTAAGGTTGGAAAGGTGGCCTTGGCGGCCCATCACGCGCTGCTTCACGTGCCAGGGGTACGGCCCAACTTTGAGCATTTCAAGGTCATGGTTGGATTCGAAAACCAGGCAGTTGCAGCCGCGCACGTGCTGCTTCACGTGCTCCGGGATGTAACCCAGGTCCGTGACCACACCGGTCTTGATGCCCTGCGCTTCCACCGTAAAGGCGATGGGTTCCGCCGCATCATGGGGGATGGAGAAGGGAGAGACTTCGATGTCGCCAATAGTAAACTTGCTGCCCGCCTCAATCAGCTCGCACGCTCTGATCTTCGGTTCCCATTCCATCGCCTCGCGCGTGGCGCCGGTGATATAGACAGGGCACTGAATATCCAATGCCAGCTTTCTGAGCCCGCCCACGTGGTCGCCGTGCTCGTGGGAAATGAGAATGGCAGTACAAGTCTCAGGGCGCTCGCCCTGCGCCGCGAGGCGCGCAAACGTCTCGCGCTTGCTGAAGCCCGCGTCGATGAGAAGCCGGGTTTTTTCCGTGGCCACCCACGTGGAGTTCCCCTTGCTTCCGCTGCCCAGCACGCAAACGCGAACGCTCAATCGTTTTCCTTTCCCACCCTTCAGGTGGCGCCCTACGACTGCTAGCCGGATTATAACCTTTTTGCTTCCAGACGGTGCAACTTCGTTATGCGATTTAGCGAAGCCGCATTGCATCATGCGATGCGCAATTGAACAAGCTAGGTAGCGCAGACCTGCGTTGCCCAGGTCTGCGGCATTTCCTGAGCGCCGTCATTCCCGCGCAAGCGGGAATCCACGTGCCAGCAATGTTTTCCCGAGGTTGGCGTACAAGCGCCTATTTAATATAGAATGGAAATTCACAATTAGAAGGCGATGGAGTTCGCCTGAACCGCCCATCCGATGGGCTGATGACTCCTGGCCGCGACGCCGCGCCCAGGAGTTTTTTTATTGGGGGGAAAGCGCGAGCTGACGGAGAAAGGTGAGATGCATTGCGGATACTACTTTTGTCGGTCTTTGGCGTGGCGGGGACGCTCACGCGTTATGGGATGCAAGGGTTTGTGCAGGAGAAGAGCGGCGCTGGCTTTCCTTACGGCACTCTGCTCGTAAATATTTGCGGATGCTTTTTTCTCGGCCTGGTTGGAGAATATGCGCTGAACCACGTTTCCATTCCACCCGATTGGCGGATTGGTATCACCACCGGATTTTTTGGCGCCTACACCACGTTCTCAACATTCGCCTGGGAGACAGGCCACATGATCCAGGACGGCGAGTGGACGAAGGCCGCCATTTATATCAGCGTGAGTGTGTTGGTGGGTATGGTGCTGATGCTCAGCGGCATGCGTCTCGGAGACGCGATCTCTTTCTGGGTTCTGCCCAGGAATCTGTGAAGGGGCTCAGTAGAACAACAGAACCTCAGCGACCGAAACCAGAATGACCCGTGGCATTTGCTGGTCGCCGCCTTTCCAACCGATGGAAGTCTACCCCCTCGCCCTGCCAAGAACAATTTTCAGCAGAAGAAATAATGGCAGAAAAAGACGTAAAATAACGAATGTGATGCTGAAAGGACCCAGAACTCCGGGGCCGCTCCGGGGGGCAACTCGATGCTTGTTTGTGATGGCCATATTCTTTGGTGTTCCCGGGGCGGCTCAATTGCGCAGCCAAACCGCTCCGCCGCCACGGCAATCAAAGGAGCGCCACTCACGCACGCCCGATCCAAACCAGACGATGACGGCGGCGCAGGCGGCGCTGAACCGGCAAGACTACGCGACGGCCATCAATGACCTGAAACCGCTGGTGAAGGCCTACCCCAACGCCGCCCCTGCGTGGTTCAATCTTGCTTATGCTTATACCGGACTGCACCAGAATGAGGCGGCGGTGGATGCCTATCAGAAGACGATCAAGCTCGATCCCAAACTTTTTCAGGCGCGCTTAAACCTGGGCATCCTGCTCATGATCATGAACCGGCCGGCGGACGCTCTGCCGCAGTTAAAGGAAGCTGTGGCGCTCAAGCCGGGCGACCCTCGCGCGCATCTATACGCGGGCCGCGCCGAAGCGCGGGCGGGCAGCACCGCCGGAGCGGAAAAGGAGTTCCAGGAGGCGGCGCACCTTCAGCCCAACTCCGGGGAAGCCTTCCTTGATCTCGGGCGGCTTGACTTCAAGAAAGGAGATTATGCGGGCGCGCGAGACGCATTCGAAAAGGCTTCCGCGCTTGACCCCAAGTTGACGGAGGCCAAGCTCGGCGCCGGGCTCAGCCTGGAGAACCTCAAGCAGGATGTTCTAGCCGTGCCGTACTTTGAGGAATACCTTGCAGCGAACCCCGATGACACGAAGACGCGCTTTGACCTTGCCCGGATTGAAATGAACCTTGGGAATTATTCCCAAGGGCTCGCCGGCCTGAAAGAGGTCGAGAAGCAGAATCCTTCACTGCAAGGTCTGAACGGCGCTTTAGGCGACGCGTACGCGATGCTCCAGCAATTTCCGGCTTCGGAGAAGTATTACCGGCTGGCCCTTGCCGCGAACTCCGGGCCGCCGGGCCTCGATCGCGCGCTGGGTGAAACGCTCATGCACGAGAAGAACTTTGCCGGGGCGGAGACGGAATTCCGCGCCGCGCTGAAACTTGACCCCGCGAACCGCGATGCCGCCAACGGACTGGCCGCGAGTCTCTATTTTCAGAAGCGCTACGCGGATGCGATTCCTGTGCTTCTGCGCGTGGTCCAGACGCCCCCCGCAACACTGGGCAACTACTTTCTTCTTGCCACAAGCTATGACCATCTGCACGATCTGCGGCCGGCCATTGCGGCGTACCAACGGTTCCTTTCGCTCTCGCAGGGAAAAGATCCGGACCAGGAATGGCAGGCGCAGCAGAGGATCAAATTGCTGAAACACGAATTAGAGCGGTAGATAGCGGCGTTTCAGCGCGGTTGCGCCACAGCCAAGTGGGCTTATGATGATCATTAAGGAGAGCGCCCATGGGTTTCTCACGTGGAGCATGGATCACCGGTCTTGGCTTGGCGTGTGCCCTGACCCTTTATCCCTCAATCCTCCGGGCGCGCCACCATGACAACGAACCGGACCTGACAGCGCGTATCCAGCGCGAAAACAACCCCGTGAAGAGGGCCAAACTGGAGATCCGCATGGGGAAGCTGCTGCTCGACCAAGCGGCGGCCGCCTACGATCATCATCAGATACCGCAAGGACAAAAACTGCTCTCGAGCTTTACCGGCGAAATGCAAGACGCTTGGAAATTGCTCGAAAGCAGTGGCCGGAACGCGGCGAAGAAGCCCGACGGCTTCATGCAACTCGAGATTGCGCTGCGCGAGAACGCCCGCGCGCTGAATGGGTTGCGCGAGCGTGTTTTTTATCTTTATCGCGGCCCCATTGACAAGACTCTGAAAACACTGAATCAGGTTCACTCTCGGGTTTTGGTTCAGCTATTTCCGGGAGCGGTTCCGCCCAGCGCCGCGAGCCCGGCCGCGAAGGGTGTTCCCGCTCTTCAGAACACAAAAAGGGGCGCAAACAGCGGCGCCGGCAAAGGTTCGCACCCGTGAAATCCCATCGAGCGCTCATCCTCGCCTTGGTGCTTGCCGCAATTTCCGCAGCCGGCGCGCGCGCGCAACAACAAAGGGCTGCCCTCTCTGCGACCGAAGTGGACAAACTGCGGGATACGCAAGATCCGACGGAACGTATCAAAGTATACCTTGACCTGATGCAGGCGCGGCTCACCACGTTCGAGAGTTACCGCAGCCGGCCCGCCGATCCGCAATACCGGACCGGCAAGTTCCTCAACGAAGTCCTGGGACAATACATTGACCTCGATGACGAGTTAAAAGACTGGATTCAGTTCCAATACAATCGGAGCGGAGACATGCGCGGCGGCCTGCACGCGCTTCTCGACCGTGCTCCCCACCAACTCCAGGAGCTCCAGCACGCGCAGCAGACGCCGGACCCCTTTGTGGCAAAATACTCCGACACGCTGCAGGACGCAGTGGCTGACCTCGAAGATACGCTCAACGGCGCCACCTCGGCGCTCAACAGCCAGGAAAAGAAACTCGGCGAGTTGAAGCGCAATGAGAAGGTAGCAAAAAAGGCCTCGCAATCTGAGATCAAGGAAGAAAAGAAGCGAATTAAAGAGGAAGAAAAAATCCGCAAGCGCGAGGAAAACAAGAACCAGCGCCCATCTGGTTCCACTGCGGACAACAATTAATTAGGCTTCGCCAGTGGCCCTCACCCCGCCTTCGGCGCCCCTCTCCCGCGCAGGCGGGAGAGGGGAAGGGGGTCAATTGGCGCGTACATCGCCTCCGGCGGCATAATCTATGAATTCACAACTCTCATTTACCTTCGACGCGACGCCCGTTCCCGAAGAGCTTTTTTTACGCGTCTACCGCCGCCTCCGTCACGGCTCAACCGCGATCCGGTTCAAGGTGACGTTCCGCCAGTGGGCGCAACTCCGCAGCGCCATCCGTGGCCGGGACGGGGCCTTTGAGGTGGAAATCTGCGACACTTTGCAGAACGCGCCGCCCATCGTCATCGAAGCATTGGCTGAAATCCTGATCATGCGCTACCACCGGCAGAAGCCCTCGCGCGAGGCGCGGGCCTGCTATCTTGCCCACGTGATGGCGCCCGCCACACGTGAGCGCATTGATGAAGCGCGGCGCGTGCGCGGGTTTAAGCGCATTCGTCCTGCCCAGGGTAGCCATCTCGATTTGGAGGAAATCTTCGCATCATTGAATCAAAAACTCTTCAACGGGAAAGTTGAAATCCAGAAGATCGGATGGAGCCCCTCCGCCTCACGCACCATCCTGGGACACTACGACCCGGCGCACAAGACAATTACCATCAGCCGCGCTCTCGACCGCCCCCGGGCGCCACGCCTCATGGTGGAATACATCGTCCACCATGAGATGCTTCACGCCGTGTTCCCTGTTGAAAGGATTGCCCACCGGCGCGTGATCCATCCGGCAAAGTTCCGTGAGGCAGAGCGCAGATTCCCCGGCTACACGGACGCCCAACGTCTACTAAAGTCAGAGGGATGGACCCACGGATGGGAAGGAGCGCGGGCCGCAACAAAGGAATCCACCGGCAGGAAATAGGGGTTATTTTCTCGATGCCGGATTGGACGTGAACGGAACCGGGCGTAGCGCCCGGCGAGGCTGGGTGAGCCACGCGAGCGCAAAGGCGATGAGAATCAGCGCGACGACCACAACAATGACCGTTGCACGGAGTGATTTCGGCGGCTTGTAATCGTCGTCTAGAATCATAAAGCGAGCTTTGGTGGCAACACAGGAGCTGTCATGCTGAGCCCTACGGCTTCTCTCAGTGTAACCTGTGCGAAGCATCTGCCTGTAGAGCCGGGAAAAAGCAGTCGGCCATGTCGCTCTGCGACATCCGCAAAGCATTAAAATGCGGGCGGAAGGGCATGGCTTTAGCCATGCCGCTCGGAAACGGCTACTTGTGTCTCCGGCTGCGGCGATGGGCGTACAGCCCATCGC
>JBOGJX010000385.1:0-7854 GCA_050745285.1 Terriglobia bacterium | reverse complement strand
TTCACCTGATTCAGCGAAAACGTCTTGGTCAACACCCCGAGACTAATGTAATCGGTAATTCGCGTACCTTTCGGAAGTTCTGCGATCGTGCGCGCCATCTGCGGTCCTCCTCTCAATAGGATGAGAGAAGAATACCGCATATTAGCTTAAGTGAACAGTATTTAGGCTACCCTGACATTTTGCTTTTTAATTGTCTTCTTGGTGTTTTCGTGCCTTTGTGGTGAATTGCTTTAATGCGGAAACGAAGACGAAATTCCAATATGCGGAAAAGCTGGCGGGAAAAGGCGGCTTGGGTCGCCGCGATGCGGTGGGATGAAGTTCGCACTCGCCTTCGCCAGGAAGCTCAAAAGCGCATCGAGCGCGTGGCTTACGGCATTGGGATCGACGCGGCGGCGCGTGAGATCGAACCCACGAATGCCCGGCGCAACACGCGCGCCGCCGGAAGAGTGGCCGAGCCGACCCGCCCAGCGAATGCCCAAACCGGACCGCCTTCCGCGCCGCGTGGCCAGTTCTTTTTTGTACCCGGCGGCGTCCGCCCGATTCTTAGCCTTCTACGCGAGCGGTTTCCCCGCCAATGCGAGGAAACCATCGAACGGGCGGAGCGCATATGCCGCCATCAATTCGATCTGCTCGGATTCGAGGGGCTGCAGTATGGAAAGGTCATCGACTGGCATCAGGACCCAGTGAATGCGAAGCGCGCGCCGCGCCGCCCCTGGTACAAATTGCAAAGCTGCGCGCCCAACGAAGTGGGCGATCGCAGGATCATATGGGAAATCAACCGCCACCAACACTTGGTAACGCTGGCAAAGGCCCATCTGCTGGCGCAGGAATCGCGCTATCTCACCGAATTGATGGATGAATGGCATGGCTGGCAGAAGGAAAATTCATACCCCACCGGCATTAACTGGGCGAGTGGTCTGGAGGTGGCTTTCCGGAGTCTCGCGTGGCTTTGGGTTGGCCATCTTCTCTCCGCCAGCCCCGCGGCGCCAAAAAGTTTTCAGCACGAGCTGGTTCGCGCTCTGGCCAGAAGCGCTCTCCGCATGGAGCGCTATCTTTCCATCGAATCTTCACCCGAACCGAACCTGCCTGGCGAAGCCGTTGCGCTATTTTTCATTGGCACGCTCTGTCCCCGGCTCCGCTCCGCCGCGCGATGGCGGGAACTCGGCTGGCGCATAGTTGTCGAGCAGGCGGCGAAACAAACGCCGGATGGCGGTATACGCTTCGGACCGTCCGTCTATTACCACGTCTACACTCTCGATTTCTACCTTCACGCGCGCATCCTGGCCGCATGCAATCACATGACAATTCCTGAGCGGTTCGACCGCGCCATCGAGGGAATGCTCGAATTCCTCTCGGGCATCTCGCAGGCGGGATCCGCGCCTCGCTTTGGTGATGATGATGGAGGCCGCGTGTTTGACCCGCGGCGCAACCGCCGCGAACATATGCTCGATCCGCTTTCAACCGGTGCTGTGCTTTACGACCGTGGGGATTTTAAGTCCGCTTCGGGCGGATTGAAGGAAGAAACGGTTTGGCTGCTCGGCCCCGAGGGCGTTCGCCAGTTTGACGCGCTCGAAAACGCGCCCGTGTCCTCCTCCATTGCATTCCCCGCGAGCGGCTTCTATGTGATGGCCAGCATGGAACCGCCCGGAGCCCCGGGGCCCACCGGGCGCCGCAAGCAACTGGTGATCGGCGCGAGACCGCAGGGAATCGTGGATTCCGCACACGGACACGCGGACGCGCTCAGTGTGCAGGTTTCCGTGGACGGCGAAGAATGGCTAATCGACCCTGGGACACATCGTAACCTGCCGCCTCGCATCGCGCGCGGCTCGCGCCGCAATCCGGTAGATGACCCGGAAAATGGCTCAGACCGCGAGCGGTTCCGCGGGACTGCGGCGCACAACACTCTCGGGGTGGATGGGCTCAGCCAAGCCGGACTCGCTGAGCGGGCAGATGAGAGCGATCCGCCCCGGACGGAGGTGGAACAGTGGATCACGGGCCGGCAATTCGACCTGTTCCTTGGGAAACACAACGGCTACGCCGGCCTCGCGCATCCCGTCGTGCACCACCGCTGGGTATTTCATCTGAAGTCGCAGTTTTGGCTGGTCCGCGATGTTATGGAGGGTACCGGTGAGCACGAGGTTGAAATATCCTGGCATTTTGCCCCTGATTTCGTCCCCTCCTACACTCCGCCGGGCTTTACGCTGAAGCGCGCGGCGAAAGGAGCCAATCCTGGTATGGAAAAAATGGGGCTCGCCATTGTGCCACCCGAGGCTCACGGCTGGTCTCAGGAAGTCTGCCGGGGCCATGTGTCTCCGGCCTATGGAGTGGAAGAACCCGCTCCGGTTGTCCGGTTCCAGACTCGCACGCGCGCACCAGCCGAATTCGCCACCGTCTTGCAACCGGTTGCGGGAGGAATGGAAAGCCTTGGGAAGCTCATGCGAAACGGCAGCTCGCAGGCAACCCGCTACCGCTACCAAACGGCGGACGCCGAGCACGTGTTTTTCTTTTCAGATGACGGCCAGCCGTGGGAGCTCGATGGCTGGAAGAGCGACGCACGCTTTGTTTACCTGAGCGCCGGAACGTCTGCGATGCGCCTGCAATTAGCGCTTTGCGCGGGAAGCTTCCTCGAGACTGGGTGTCGGCAGGTGCTCGCTTGCGACCGCCTTGTTGAGCGATGTGAGGTCATCTCCAGAGGCTCGCACCAAGGCATATACTGCTCGGACCGGCAGGCCGCGATAAACTTCACGAGGGGAAATTTGGACGCGGAGCTGTTATAGCTCTGGAGATCCGCGTGACGAACTTGTAGCCGTTTCCCCGCGGCTCAAACCTTTATCGTGTGGCACCGGACCATCACCCTCTGAGAACTTGCTGAAAAACTCTTCTCCTTTGTCATTATGAGCGAGGTCCCCATGAGCCTTTGGGCCGCCGCTTTTCAGGGAAATTGCATAGGGGCACTGCTTGCTGTGCCTCAAGGGTACGCCCCACGAGAGACGCCGCGAGGCGGCTGCCGTTACAAACGCGGCACGCCCTTACCCCACGTATCCGGGGGAGAGAGGTCATACCGAATCGAAGGCGCATCCATCACGGGCGTCGCGGTGGTGAAGACAGCGTCTCGCTGTGAAATCAAATAGTCGGCCGTTCGCGCGGCGAGCGCCTGGATCGTCAACCCAGGGTTCGCGGCGCCCTGGGTGGGTAAGAGGCTGCCGTCGCAGACGAACAAATTTGCGATGTCGTGCGTGCGTCCAAACTTGTCGGCCACAGACGTGCGGGGATCGTTTCCCATTCGCGCGCCTCCGACGAGATGCGCGTAGCGCGGCTCCTGGACCACCTCTTCCGCGCCCGCCGCGGCCATGACTTCCATGGTCTTGTTCTTGCCGTATTCGATCATCCGCTTGTCGTTGTCATGCAGGTTAAATGTGACCTTGGCCACCGGGATTCCGTGACCGTCGGTCTCTTCCGCCAACTCCACACGGTTGTCTTCCCAGGGAAGTATTTCGCCCATCAAACCGATGGCGGCCCAGTGATTGTAGTCCATCATCAACTGGCGCATCCCCCAACCCCACGCGCCCTTGGCAACCATCATTTGCCGGGCAAAGGCAATCGGTAGAGGGCCAACCGTCTGGATGGCGAAGCCGCGCGCAAATCCGCGTTTGGGGTCGGTCTCGTAGAACGCTTCGGTCATAGCGTGCGCGGGCGGCGCCTTGTACATGCGCACGGGTTCGGAGAACCGGCCGAGAACCACGTTGCCGGCCTGCGCCATGAGATAGCGGCCTACCGTGCCGCTCGAGTTCGCCAGCCCATTTTCGAATCCAGGACAAGCCGAATTGAGCAGCAGCCGGGGCGTCTCAATGGCGTAGCCGCAGACAATCACCGCCTTGGCTTTCTGCTCGATCTCCTGCCCATCGTCATCGAAATAAGTCACTCCGCTGACCCGGCCTTCCTTGCCCATATTAATGCGCGCCACCATGCAGTTGTCCCGGATTTCAGCGCCATACTTCATCGCGTCGGGAACGTGCGTGATGAGTGTGCTCTGTTTGGCGCCGACCTTGCAGCCCTGGATGCAAAAGCCGCGATAGATGCAGTGCGGGCGGTCGCCGTGCGAGCCGGCCAGGATCGCCACCGGGCCGCCGATACTGACGCCAAGACCGAGCTTGGTGCATCCACGGATCAGCGCATTGCCACAGCCGCCCATCGGGTGAGGTCCATAAGGGTAGCCGTGCGGATAGCCCCAAGGAAAATAGGCGGGGCCGGAGACGGGCATCTCCTTTTCGAGTAGCTCGTAATAGGGCTTGATGTCCGCGTAGGAAATCGGCCAGTCCACACCCACGCCGTCCTCGCTATGAACCCGAAAGTCAGAGGGATGCAGGCGGGGCGTAAACCCAGCCCAGTGTACTGAGCCACCGCCCACGCCGCGGCCGCTATTGTTGGATCCCAACGCGAGCGGATTAGCTCCCCCGGTGATCCGCAACTCGTTCCAATACAAATTATCCGAGCCAGCCTCGTCACTCACCCAATCACGCTCGGTATCCCAGAAAGGCCCTGCCTCAAGCCCTACCACACTAAAGCCCGCACGTGCGAGGCGCTGCAGTAATACGCCGCCCGCCGACCCCACCCCGACGATGCAGTAATCTACGCGCTCGCTAGGGCTATAGCGCTGCATCGGGATCTGAATGCGCTGCCGGGCGCCCAGCATATGCTCGCGCCCTTTCGGGCCGCCGAATGCGCCCAGAAGCGGCTTCTTCACTGTTTTTCTCCTTTGCCGAACCCTATATGCTTAATTGTTCCGGCCACCGGCTCGAACCCTCCGGAGAGCGAGGAGGTTGGCGCCTTCCATTCGTAGCGCTGCTCGCGCACTTCCCAGGGCTCCGGCTCGCCGTGCTCAAGCCGCATGTAGCCGCGAGGATACGCCGGGCCGCCAAAGCCGATTTCATCCCAGGCGTAAGGGTGCGCATAATAGACCTCCAGGACGTCGTGCATGAGCAGCAGCCAGAAACGGAACACCGGCATCCGCTGCCAGATGGCCTCGCCCGCCGGGGGCTTGCCGTCGTGCAATGTTTTCAGCACTGAGTCTTGCTCGCGGGGTCCCAGATCGACAAAAGACTTGCCAAACATGTGCGAGGCAATCGCCTGAATCCCTTGGAGGCCGAGCCGGTGCGCCTCCCGGTCGGGCGGCATATCTTCGTAGCGATAACCGTTGAGATGGTTTTTGTAAAGGCGCTCGTCGATGAAGTTCGTAATGGGAATTTTGTGCGCTTCGTCGCGGTCGTCCTGCGGCAACAGGCGGTCGCAAACCGCTTTGAGGAGCGCCTCTTCATCCGGGGTAAAGAACCGAATCGGCGGCACTTTCGCCAGCCTGTCGAAAACCACCTTGCGCGTAGCTTCATCCCAGAAACTTTTCTGGCTTAGTGTGCTGAACCCCGGGTAGTAGCCCGGTTGCGCACGCGGCGGCAGCGGCTCGCCCGTCCCGGCGTGCACGGGCCATCGGCTGCGGTCAGAATTGGGCATTAGCGCTCCCTCCGCAGAAAGCTGGCAAGCAAGCCGAGAAATCCGCAAGCCGCAAACAGGAGCGGGGCAAGGATGGGCGGACCGTACATGATGTTATAAAGCAGATGCTTCTCGCCCCCCGCGCGGTTCTTGATACCCCGCGCATGGTAATAAAAGCCGGCCGTGCCATCCGCAATAGCCAGGGCCGAAGCCGCCGGCAGCAGAGTGTGCGCGATCTTCCGGCTCTTCATCGCGCCAAAAGCCGCTCCCATCAGGAGGGGCGCAATCACGACCGGGGTCCACTGCGCCTTATACTTAAAGTTGTTTTTGTAATGGGAGTAGAGCGCTTCCACGCCGCTGAAAAACGCCGAGCCCGCAGTGGCCAGCGCCATGTGCTTCTGGAACCTTCCTTCGCGCAAATCCTGATCCACCGTGATCTCCTCCTGGCGCAGTCCACCCGGCAGCAGCTTCGTCCACTTGGGAAGCGGGCGCGCCGCGCCAGGAAGCCACCCGCCCTCCGGAGCGTCTTCACGCCGCAAGAAGTAGGCCACCATCCCAAGATATCCACTGATGCCGAACAAAAGCGGAGCGAAAACAGGAGGTCCCATCACCAGGTTGGTTGCCGGGATTCGCCAGCCCCCGGGCTTGCGGGCGATCCCGCGGATGTGAAAGCCGAATCCAATGAGGCAGTCGGCGAGGACAGCGCTCGAGACAATGGGCAGCACGGTGCGCGCGGCGCGCCGGCTCTTGAACGCCCACAGCCCTGCGATACATAAAGCGGGACTCAAAATGACTGGCGAGTACATGATCCGCTGGCCGTAACTTCCACGATAATGCTCATAGGCGACCTCGAGGCCGCTCACCAAACTTGATCCGCCAGCAATCAATGCGAGACTCCGCTGAAATCTGCCCTCGCGAATGTGGTGGAGCACCAGATCTGCGTCCGGGATGAGTCTCTTTGGCATGAAGTCAACAGCCTCCGCTCGCTTCGGTTCCTCCATTACGGCCTCCTCATTCCCGTGCGCGTTCTCTTTCCCGCTCTCTTCGCAGGTTAGAACAGCAACACCTGCTGTTTCTGGTCAAAAATGCACACGTCACGTCCGTGCTGTGCTTGCAGGCGAACATCAAAACGAGTTCGAAAGCTGCGAGGAGAGATGCGGTAGCGTCGCATGGATTATTTATGAACGGGCCGTAACGACCCGGACGGGCAGGATTAAAGCCTTGCCGCAGGCGCGGTCTACCGGAAAGGGTTTCGTCTCACGCCTCTTTCGGCGGAATTAAGACCTCACCCTTCCATCCGCACACCTCGGCCTCACGAATAATCAAGGCTATGGTAGCAGTCCTGGAGCACACTCCAAGGCTAACGTTTTTGGCACGAGAGGAATGCAATCGGCGGGCAGAACCGGAATTCCCATGGTTGGAAAGGGCGTGCTCGAATCCTCATCCAAGCCGCGACCAGTGGAGATAAGTCAAAATCAACGCCTGGCCTCCGAAGATAGCATATATCGCAGCGGCAGCCAGAAAACTTCCATACGGCCACTGATAGCCCTGGTAGCCCTTTCCCAGCGCCCGGAATGAGACGGCAATGAGGGTGCCCGCCAGGGATCCCAAAAGAATGGTCACGTATGCGAGAGGGATCCCCAGGAACACGCCGACTACCAGCATCAGCATCACGTCGCCAAACCCCAGATATTCCTTCTCCCGGTCGCCAAACCGGCGGAAACACCACGCGACGCCATAAAGCAGCGCGGCGCCGAATAGTCCGCCAGTGATCGCGCCCACGAAAGAAGAAAGCGGGCCGGAAAGCGTGATCCCCACGCCGCGAAGAATCCATTCCACCAAACCGTCGTTGACAGGAATGAAGAAGCTCAGGATAAGCCCCAGAACGACTCCCCAAACGGTCACGGAGTGCGGAATAATACGCGCATTGAAGTCCGTGAAAATCAAAACCACCATCAGCATGGCGAAAATGATCGCCTTGAAAAAACTCGCCGAAGGGCCGAATTCAGCGAGTGCTGCGATGAAGATGACTGACGTGATGATCTCGACGGCGGGATAGATGGCGGAAATGTGGCAACGGCAGTCGCGGCAACGGCCTCTTAAAATCAAGTAACTGATAACCGGGATGTTGTCATACCAACCGATGAACTTCCCACACTGTGGGCAGCGCGATCGCGGCGTCGCCACCGATTGGTGGCGAGGCAGCCGGGCGATGCAGACGTTTAGGAAGCTGCCGAAGATGAGTCCGAAAAGTCCGGCAAAAATGTAGAGGATGTAGGTTGGAAGCACCATAGACGACATAGGCCGCACACATTATTAAGTGGTCATGGTGATTGCGACACCCGCAAAGCATGAAAATTCAGTCGGAAG
>JBOGJX010000384.1:0-3356 GCA_050745285.1 Terriglobia bacterium | reverse complement strand
GGAAGGGCATGGCTTTAGCTATGCCGCCAGGAGCCACTATTTCCACTCTCCCGCTGCGGCGACGGGCGATCCGCCTGTCGCCGCAGCGGGAGACAGCAGGAATAGGGATCGCGTTACGCCACGGTTAAAACCGTGACCTTCCGCCGCCCTGACCGGAATTTTCGGAGCACATGTTCTGCAACCCAAGCCACGGACCAGAAATATCGCGATGAAGAACCCTTTCTATAAGTTGACGCGGACAGCGGCATTCTGCGTATCGCTCGCAATGCTGGTTTCGCCCCTGCCGCTGCTGGCGCTGGGACACATTGAGGGCCGCATTGTCAACGGCACCACGAACCGGCCGGCGGCAGGCCAGGAAGTGCAGCTTCTGACGCCGGGAAACAATGAAATCCATCAACTCGCGGCAACCCATACGTCGGCGGATGGCCGCTTCGCGTTTGCCAGCGACGCCATCAAGCCCAATTCTTTCTACCTTGTCCAGGCTGTTCACCAAGGCGTGAATTATCATGATGCGGTGCGGTTGGTGGCGGCGCCGGATGCAAAAGCAGACTTCAAAATCTACGATGCGACCGCAAAGGCGCCGCCATTTCACGTGACCTCGGCGCGCTTTGTGGTTCGCGCGGAGGGGGACAAGGTCCGCGTGGAAGAACTGTTCGCCTTGCGGAACATCACCCATCCTCCCGTCGCTTATGTGAATCCAGAAGGGACGTTCCACTTCAACCTGGCGAAGGATGCCGGGCAGCCCTCGGTGGCTGTCGCCGGCGAAATGAACATGCCGTTGCCGCAAGACGCGCAACCCGGCAAGGCCCCCGGCCAATACGATATCCAGTACCCGCTCAAGCCCGGCCTCACCGTGGTGATGGTCGAATACGAGGCAGATTATTCCTCCGGCAGCTTCAGCCTGGCCGACAGCGTTCCTTACCCCATCGATCAGCTTGAGATGGATGTTGTTCCGGCGGCGCTTGCCGTGAAATCCGATCTCTTCAAGCCCGTGGGTAACGATTCGGACACTGGCGGCCAGAAGCTCATGGCGGCGGATTTGAAGCCGGGCGCGGTGATCGAGGCAAGCTTCAGCGGCGCGGCGCTTCCCGCCACCGGCGCTTCTGCGACCGCCGATAACTCAAGCGAAGGGACGGTGAAGGAGTTGCCGAACCCCATGACGCGCCTGGGAGCGCCGCTGCTCGGCTGCTTCCTGTTGGTGCTGCTCTGGGCCATGGGTATGCGCGTTTCGCGGGAATGGTCCCGCCGGGACGTGGCGCGGCCCGGCAGCCCCGCGCAGAAGGAGCTCGAAGCAAAAATTGAGAAGCTACTGGATTCGGTTGCCAATCTGGACGAGATCTTTGAAGCCCAAAAGATTCCGGAGAAGAAGTATTGGCGTGAGCGCCTGGATCTGAAGGCTAAACTGGTGGTCCTCCTGAAGACCAGCTCGCCCGCTTTCATCGAGTCTTATGCTACCCGGCACAACCCCCACTGAGCGCGCGCTCGAAGCCCGCAGCCTTTCCAAATACTTTGGTGATTTCCCGGCCTTGCGAAACGTCACGCTAAGGATCACGCGCGGCGAGTCGGTGCTGATCTACGGCCCGAACGGCGCAGGCAAGACCACGCTGCTGCGCATGCTTGCCTCGCTTGCCTTGCCAACCGAAGGGGAGACCTTTCTCGATGGCCTTCGCATGGACCGCCACCCGGCGGCCTCAAAATCAAAGACCGGCTTTGTCTCTCACGCCACCTTTTTATACAGCGATTTGTCAGTGCGTGAGAATCTGGAGCTGGCAGGGAAACTCTTCGGCTTGGGGGGCCTGGAGAAGCGGATTGAAGCGGTGCTCGAAGTCTTTTCCCTGCGGGATCGCGCGCGGCAGCTCGTCCGCAGCCTCTCCCGCGGCCTGCAGCAACGCGTTACCCTCGCCCGCGCGCTGCTGCACGATCCCGATTTCCTTCTGCTCGACGAGCCGTTTACGGGGCTTGACGCTGAGTCCACAGCGCGCCTGGAAGCGCTGCTGAAGGCCTTGCCTCAGCAAGGCAAGGCGGTGATATTCTCTACCCACGGTTTTGCCCAAGGGGCGGCGATTGCTCAGCGCCTGGTCGCGCTTGATCGCGGCCGCGTGCGCTATGACGGCCCCATCGCCCGTGCGCCGCTGGCTTCCCTGGGAATTGAGCGTAGCGCAGAGTTTTGCGGTTAATGCTCTGCGGCCTTTTCAAATTTTAAATTTTCGATTTCAGATTGGCTTGTGCGCCTCTGCCCATCGCCGCCCATAGCGCAGGGTTTTGCTTTTAAAACTCTGCGGTTTTTTTATAGCGGCGGCCAGCAGCCGCGAGCGCACACAACATGAATGCGAAGCCTCTCCATCACTTGGACGCTATTCCAGAAGGATCTGCGCCTTGAATGGCGCCAGCGCGAGACGCTCGCCGCCATTTGCGTCTTTGGCGTGCTCGTGGTCTTTCTCTTCGACTTTGCTTTCCAGCCGGGAGGCGAAGAATCACTGCGCCTGCTGCCAGGCGTGCTTTGGATTGCTTTTGCTTTTGCGGGCATTCTCGGATTCAACCGCTCCTTCGCGGCTGAGCGGGAGAACTCCTGCCTTGAGGGTTTGCGCCTCGCCCCCATCGATCCGGGGTTGATCTATCTGGCGAAGGCGCTCTCCAACTTTGTTTTCCTAGCCATCGCTGAAGTGGTGATCGTGTTTACCGTTTCGCTTTGGTATAACTTCTCTTTTCTGCCTTCGCTCAAATGGTTTGCGTGCATCGTTTTTTTTGGCACGCTGGGATACGTGGCGGTGGGTGTCACCTTTGGGGCGGTCGCGTCGAACACGCGCATGAGGGAAGTGATGCTTCCCGTGCTGCAGTTTCCCGTGATCATCCCCATTTTCATCGGCGCCATTGAGGCCACGGGCAGCGCCCTGAGAAGAGAGCCTCCAGCGCTTTTTCTAAGTTGGTTAAAGCTCCTGATTACTTTTAGCATTATATTTATTGTGCTGTCATTCCTGCTTTTCGAGTATGTTTTAGAAGAATAGAAAAACAGTGGCAAGTAATCAGTGACGAGTGGCGAGCAAAAGCAACGGTTCCGGCCCTCTCCCTCCGGGAGAGGGTGGCCGAAGGCCGGGTGAAGGTTTTATAACCAAGAAAATGAAGAAACAGTCTTCTATAACGGCGCACGCTATCCTGACCCTGGTCTGGATTCTGGTGGCGATTTATCTGGCTCTAATCTATGCTCCAAACGAAGCCTCACAGGGCAACGTCTACCGCATCATGTACGTTCATGTGCCCATGGGCTGGTCGGCCTTCCTGGCTTACGGCCTGGTGTTTATCGGCAGCGTCGGTTTTATCTGGAAGCGTTCGCCCGTTGCCGACGATCTTGCTTACGC
>JBOGJX010000383.1:0-3274 GCA_050745285.1 Terriglobia bacterium | reverse complement strand
CGTTAAACGTCAGCCACGGCGTCAACCTGTATTGATCCTCAGCAAATGCCGATTCTGAGTTCCCCCAAGGCAGAAATTTCTGGATCAGCGCTTGATTGCCAGGATTGGCATGGAGTGCAAAAAGGGTATCATCGTGTTGGCCCCATGCTTCCAGGCCCAGGCGCGCATGATGCTTTCCCTTTGGGATTGCCAAGGTGGCGTCGCCGCCAACGTAACTTGACCTGCGATTGGCGTTAAGAACATACGGGGCGTCTCCGGGGCCTCCAACGTAGTCTGCGCGGTTGAAGTGGTAGAAAGGAGAAACCGTCAGCACCATTCCGCCGGGTGTGCTATGCGCCCAGGTGAAGCCGAGCATATCATCCCGCTCGATGTCGAGGTCGCGGATGCCTGTGGTCTGCTGGCCGGGAGTATTGGGGATTTGGTAGTGGTCGCCGCGAAGGGATGCGACGAGGCGCAACTGATTTGAGGCGGTTGGATTGTAAAGGATCGAAGCGAATCCTCCCAGGCCGCTTTCCTGGTCGTGAATGATCTGGGAGGTGGGTGTCGAGAGTCCCAGGCCGGAGCGGTTCCCGTCCACGCTCGCATAGTAGGCAAAGCGCTCGGTGTGGCTTCCGAAGCTGAGCAGATCATCGGTTTGGTTGAAGCCCCCATACGAGGTCATAAGATCCACTTCGTTATTGCGGCTGAATCCTGATGGCGTGATCACATTGAAGAATCCATAGGTCCGGTCCCCATACTCGGAGGAATAGCCGCCGGTCTGTACCTGAAGGGACTCGATATTTTTGGGATCGATTACCGGTCCCACGTTGCTCGCGATGTTGGTATTAATAACGGGAATGCCGTCGAAGAACCAGTTTTCCTGGTGGCCGCCGCGCACGTGGAGCATATCGTGCACCATGGTGGCGCCCGGGACGAAATCCGTGATCATGGTCAGACTGTTGGTGAGATCGGCGCCCGGAGTCTGAGTAATCTCCTGGGCAGAAACCAGGGTCTGGGTGGTTGATGTTTCTGTGCTGAGCTCCGCCGGAGCGCCTGAGACCTTTACCGCCTGCTTCATAGTGGCAATCTGCATCCAGAGATGAATCACCGCATTGTTCCTGGAACTTACTTCGACCCGCTGTGTGAGATCCTCGAAACCAGGCGCTGTGGCCGTGATGACGTAATCGCCGGGTGGGACATTCTGAAACTCAAATTCGCCATTGGCATTTGAGCGCACAGTGGCCGAAAAACTTGATGGCTCCGAATGGATCGCGACCTCAGCGCCCGCAATGGGGCGGTGCTGAGGGTCGTGCGTGATCCCTCGCAAAGTCACCGGAGGAGCAGCCCCGCGCAGGAGCGCAGGGATCGCCGCCATTAACAAAATAAAAACGACACTTCTCCATCGCATAAAATCCTCCAATATCGCATGCGCGGCCGTGTGCGCAGAATTGTGATCCGTGGCTGGTGATTCGTTTGCGCGGCTAGGAGAAGCGTCTTGGAGGGTGGTCAGCGAGTAGCGGGTGGCCTTCTAACGCAGCCGCGCGACTCATTGGCCGGAACGGCGAGGAGACAAATAGACAAGGCAGAGAGCTATAGTCGGCATGGTCAAAGTCCAGTGTGGTGTGGTTAAGAGTTTCAAAAAGGGGGGGTAAATGTTGCGACATCGAGCAAGAACACATCGCGCTGCCGTGGTTCGCCTGCGCGCGCTTTGTCATGGAGCAGGTGGCCGGCATTTTCGACTTCTGCCGGCCCATCGAATTCATAGAACAATGACCCTGGGCGCAGCATGACGCAGCCGCGCAGCAACCCGGCCTTCCATTCCTTACAGCCAGCCACCCAAAAGGAGACAAGCATACCAAGGAAAAGGAAAAAAGCAGAATCCAGGCATGGAGGGTCCTTGCCATCATCTCGTATTCTACCATCCCTAGGGGCGGCGCGTACTATGGGTAGTGGTATAGTTTGGCATGGGTAGCGGCGCGTTTATCTCGCCAAATGGCTGCGTAAAGCCGCCTCTATATCAAACTGTACCACTACCGTACTACGGAGGAATCATATGAAGCGAATAACTTGGCTAGTCCTTGCCATTGGTCTAATTACAATTTCAGCCAGCGCTGACGTTTTGACGCTCAAGAACGGCGAGCAGCTCATCGGATCATGGATTACGGTGAAAGACGGCAACCTGGCGTTCAAATCGGACACCTTGGGCGAGACTACAATTCCTCTTTCTAAGGTGAAATCGTTCAGTTCCACCACCCCCGCCGTGGTCGTGAAAAAAGACAATTCCACCGCGCGCGGCCAGCTTGAACTGATGCCCACCGGCGACTGGCAAGTCACGAAGGGCGGCCAGAGCCAGATTGTGCCAGCCTCCAGCATTGCGGTGATTATGCCGCAAGCTACTTTCACATCCCTCGTGGAACACCACGCGGCCGCGTGGCAAGACTGGAAGGGCGCCGCCAATTTTGGTTACAACTTGCAGCGCGGCGACCAGCAGACTAGCACCATCAGCGCCATTGTTGGCGCCACCCGCGAGCGGCCGGAGGCGCCCATCTTCATGCGTCACTGGCGCACCAATTACTCCCTGCTTATGCTTTTCTCCAAGGCCAAGCAAAATGCATTAGAGATTCGCTCTGACACCATCACCACAAGCCTGCGCCAGGATTATCTCATTACCCCCAGAGATTTCCTCTTCGGCCTTGGCGAGCTCGACCATATCCAGGCGCAGGGCATCTACCTGCGCCAGACCTATGGCGGCGGCTACGGTCACGATTTCATTCACACCTCGCGCACGGTTTTCAGCGGCCTCGGCGGCCTGACCTTCGTGAATACGAAGTTCTATACCGGCGGCCCAGCCAAGCAAAGCGCCGAAGCCCTGCTCGGTGAGAAACTCAGCACGGCTTTGACGAAGCGAATCGCGCTTACCCACGATTTCAACTTCTACCCCAACCTCAGCGACACTGGCGAGTATCGTTTCGATACGACCACGGGCCTAAGCATCAGGCTGGCCTCGAGGTTCTCTGCGAACGTCGGGTTCGTTGACCTTTACCTGAGCAGTGTGCCGCCCGGCAATCACAAAAACAACGTGGCCCTCACCACGGGCCTGGGAGTCACGTTTTGAGGGGATAAGTGGGGTTCTGCACGGTAGCGGCGGCGCCATGTATGCGATCACGAGAGGTAGCCACGGCACGGTGTTCGCGCCGTGGGCTTGTAATAGGAAAAAACCCACGGTTAGGAAAGCGCTGACCGTGGCTGCCCCCGTCTTGGGCGCAGCAAGCAGCGCCCCTACGGTCAATCCAAC
>JBOGJX010000382.1:0-8650 GCA_050745285.1 Terriglobia bacterium | reverse complement strand
CCGTGACCAGGACGATCTTCCCCGCAAGCCCACGGATTGCGGGACTCCTGTCATGTTGTGATTTCCGCGTTAAACGCATCGGGTCACGGGAACTGGGTCTCGGGGATCAGGCAGCCGGAACCGCCGGCATTTCTCCTTTAACGCTTTTGGCGCTCAGGCAGGCCGCACCTCGCGGTACCGGCCGCCAAGGGCGGCCACAACAGACTTGGATCCAGGAAAAAAGGAAGTCAGGATTGCCCATTGTACCGCAAGAAGGCCCGCGCCAGGGATAACGCGCCCTGCACCGGCGCGCGCCGGAGCAAGGTGATTTTCGCGCCAGGCGCCGACCGGTGCAGATGAATGGCAAAGCTCCGGCGCACGCTCGAACTGGCCTTAAAGACACCGCCCGCACAAACCACGCGGCGGCCATCCGCCAGGCCACCCATGCGTTTGAGAATCGCCGCAGCCATTTCCGCCAAGCCGCTCCCGGCATCGCGGCATAATTGTTTTGCCACGGGATCACCCCGGCGCGCGGCGCGGAGAACGGCAGGAAATAAAGCCGCAATATCGTCGGGAGCAAGAGGCTTTTCCACGACCTGGGTTATTTCCTTGATCTTGAGCGCCTGGCAAATGTCTCGGTTGAGCCGGGTCGAGGGCCCGCGTCCGTCAAAGCCGCGAAGGGCCGCCGCAACAGCCCTACGGCCGATGTCATAACCCGAGCCAGGGTCATCGAAGACCGATCCCCAACCTCCGCACCGGAAAACGTGTTGGCTGGCATCGCGACCGTACGCAATCGATCCCGTCCCGGAGATGACAACGATGCCGGGAGACTTACCCAACGCGCATTCGAGCGCAATGATCCCGTCCGTCGTCAGAATATAATGACGCGCTCGAAGACCGCGCCGCAGGCACGCGAGCAACTGCCGGTCAATGCCTGGCCGTCCGGCGCCCGCAACCCCCGCGCAAACAGCATCGAGCACGATACGGCCGAAACCCGCTTTTCGCAGCGCCAGGCGGGCAGCTTCAACAATATGCCGCCCGGCGAGATCGATCCCGACCTTGATGGGATTTGAAGGACCGGCGGTCGCGCGCGCGAGAATACGATTGCGGTCATCGGCAAGCCAGGATGCCGTCCCACTGCCCCCGCCATCAATACCCAGGAAATAGGCCACGTCCTCCTCCCGCACGATCCGATTCATGTTCATGGGTTACATTATCTCAACCGGTTGGAAGTGAGCATCAGAAAAATGCGGTGCGAAGGCCGCGAAGCGGGTAGCGCCGCGGCATGAGACGATGGAGACAAATGAGATGAATGAGACGATTTCATGGACGGCGGTTGTTTCATTCCCCAGAGACAAGCCGCAGAGTTTTAAATGCAAAACTCTGCGCTACATCCACATCGTTGGGCCGTGGTTGATTTAACTTGATTTGCGATGCAAGTTGTCATACACTAGGTATGTAGCCTATCATATTAAAGCGGCAAGGGAACATCGAAGCAAGGCAAGCGACCCTCGCGCTTACCTTATTTCCTTTGAATCGGCCCATTTCTCCCTCGACAATCTAAACAATAGTTTCACTGAATAGCTCCGCCCGGCTGCGCGTGGCCCTCGCCCGTAATGGAATGTGGTTTGACGGAGTTCCCGGAGAAATTGTCTATGCGAGGACCACACCGTGCCACACCCCGCAAATGGTGGCTGAAAAAGTATTTGGAAGGGTGGGTTTTCAAATCCGCGGGAAAGAGACCAAAAACAAATCTCTTATGTTTATCGCATTTTGCGGTGGGATTAAAATCCCGCCCTTCCGGCGCGCGTGAAAGCTCGGACATAAAGCGGGACTTAAAAACTGATCGCTGGATCGCTCTGGCCTGGATCGCGCTTTTTGCGGTGATGGTGATAGGTGCGCCCTCGAAGGGCCACGCGGCGGGCTCGCCAGTAGGCCACAAACTGCGGAGTCTCTTCACCCATCACGGCGCGCGCCAGAGGAAGAAGGCTCAACGGACGCCAAAGGCAAAAGCGCGCTGTGAGGCGCCGCTGGCAAAAATGAGCCTTTTGGACCTAGGGAACATCAAGGTCACGACGGTGTCGAGGGAGCCCGAGGAGGTCTGGCGGACTCCTGCGGCCATCTTTGTCCTCACCCAGGACGACATCCGACGGTCGGGAGCTACGAGCATTCCGGAGGTCCTGCGGCTAGTGCCGGGCGTCGAGGTGGCGCGGATCGATTCCGACCACTGGGCGGTGGGCGTGCGCGGTTTCAATAGCCAGTTTTCAAGATCGGTACTTGTGCTGATCGACGGCCGGAGCGTCTATACGCCTCTTTTTGCCGGTGTTTATTGGGACGTGCAGAATGTACCGCTCGAGGATGTGGACCGGATCGAAGTCATCAGGGGACCTGGGGGCGCCATTTGGGGAGCGAACGCCGTCAACGCCGTCATCAACATCATCACCAAGAATGCCAAAGATACCCACGGCGCGCTCGTATCGGTTGGCGGAGGAAATGTGGATCAAGGCACGGGCGAGTTTCGTTACGGCGGTGGGAACGGCAACGGTTTGAACTACCGCGTGTACGGCATGGGGTTCCGCCGCGGGCCGGAATTCCATTTTGACCACGATCCCTTTGACGCGTGGGAAACGGGTCAGATAGGATTCCGCACGGATTGGGCTCCAAAAGGCAGCGATTCCTTCACGCTGCAGGGAAATATCTACAACGAGGATGAGGGAGAAAGGAACGCGATCGCGGCTTATTCGCCGCCTTCTCAATACAACCTGGACTTGACGCAAGAAGCATCGGGCGGCCACTTACTCGGACGATGGAAGCGGGAACTGGGCACAGGCTCAGACGTTCAGGTTCAGGCTTATTTTGACCGGACAAACCGCATTGCTCCCCGCGATGCCGGAGAGACTCGCGATACATTTGATGTCGATTTCCTGCACCACTTGACGTTGCCCCACCACCAGGATTTCATCTGGGGGTTGGGAGCGCGATGGAGCCCCAGCACCTTCATCCAGTTGGTCCCCACATTCAGCTTCAACCCTCTACGCCAAACGGATAAAATCTACAGCGGTTTCGTCCAGGATGCGATTCCCATCGTGCAAAATCAGCTCTGGCTGACGTTGGGTTCAAAGCTTGAGCGCAACAACTATACCGGCTTCGAAGTGGAGCCCAGCGCGCGGCTCTTGTGGATGCCCGGCCCACGGCAAACCGTATGGGCGTCCGTCTCTCGCGCGGTTCGCACACCCTCCCGCCTCGACGAGGACTTGCAGCTCACCGGCCTTTTAACAACGAAGCCACTGCCCATTTACGTGCGGATCGCCGGGAACGGAAGGTTCTTTTCGGAACGATTGATTGGCTACGAGGCCGGATACCGGAGCCTGATCAGGCCCAGACTTTATCTGGATATTGCGGCGTTTCACAACGACTACAACTACCTGAGCGCCTATGGGCTTGGGTCGGCATTTGCCGAACTCTTCCCACCGCCCATACACATCGTCCTCGCGTTCCCCTATGCCAACGGGATCGAGGGCACGACGAATGGGTTCGAAGTTTCTCCCGATTGGAAGCCCAAGAGTTGGTGGCAATTGAAAGGATCCTATTCATTCTTGCATATGGATATGAGAAGACGGCCCCGCAACCTGGATATATCCACTGTCCTCGCCGATGAGGGCTCAAGCCCGAGCCAGGAAGTGACGATCCAATCTTTATTTAACCTCCCGAAGCATTTCGAATTTGACCAGACATATCGCTACGTCAGCGCCCTTCCAGCTATATCAGTCCCGGCCTACGGGACGGCGGACTTGCGCCTGGGTTGGCGGCCCACCGGGCATCTGGAATTCTCACTGGCAGGACAAAACCTGTTGCAACCCCAACATGTGGAATTCGCCGGGAGCGACCCGGGGCCGCCCGTCGAGGTCAAGAGAAGCGTTTATGGAAAGATCACGCTGAGGTGGTAGCCACGGCGTCTTGCCGGCAAATGCCGCCGGGACGGCGCTCCCCTCTCCCGGCGCGACGGGAAGCACTGCTTCCCCGCGCCACCCTCTCCCTGAGGGAGAGGGCTGGGAACCGAGGAAGAGGGAAGTAGCCACGGCACGATTTGCATGCCGTGGCTACTTTTGTCGATCCAACGGCCCGCGGCACAAACACCGTGCCGTGGCTACTTTTGTTGATCCAACGGCCCACGGCACAAACACCGTGCCGTGGCTACCTTTGTTGATCCAACGGCTTTGGGTGGGATTAAACCTCCGCCCTCCTCATGACGCACATGATGAAAAGCATTCGACGAGAATCGCGGCATGCTGGAGTTGGGCGCCATCAAGCCCAGTGGCTGAAAGTCTCAGCTTGGCTGGCGGCCGGAGCGTTGTTGTGGGCTGCGAGCTTGGCCGCCAGGGTTTCGGCGCCAGGCGAATATGCGGTGAAAGCTGCCTACCTCTATAATTTCGGCAGGTTCGTTGAATGGCCTCCCCAGGCCACAACGGAAGGTTCCTTTTCCATCTGCGTGTTGGGGATGGACCCATTCGGGCGGGTTCTCGACGGGATCGTTGCCGGTCACACTATTGATGGGAAGAAGGTCGTGGCGCGGCGAATCGCAAGGTCCGAGGGCGCGGCCGGCTGCCGGGTCATCTTCATCAGCTCTTCCGAGGCTGGCGAGCTCACAAGGGTTCTGGCGGCGCTGGCGAATAGCGCCGTCCTGACCGTAAGCGACATGCCGCAATTTACCCAAAGCGGGGGAATGATCGGTTTCGTTCAGCAAGACAACCGGATCCGTTTTGCGGTCAATCTAGCCGCGGCGCAGCGAGTGGGCCTTAAGCTGAGCGCCCAACTGCTTAAATTGGCGGTGAATGTGATCAAAGGGGGTTCGTCCGGAGGCTGACCAACCATGTTCAGGCGCCGCAATTCCTCAATTACAAACAAACTGGTATGGATGAACATGGTGGTCAGCGCCGCCGCGCTCATCCTGGCGAGCGCTGGATTTACTGCTTATGCGTTGATGGAGTTCCGCCACTCCATGGTGCGGCACCTTTCGATTCAGGCCCAAATAGCCGGTTCGAACGGCGTTTCCGCGCTGTTGTTTAATGACCCGCGCTCGGCCGCGAACACCCTGGCGGCGCTCAAGGCGGCGCCGCACGTCATGGAAGCCGAGATATACACACGGGATGGACAGCGCTTCGCGGCATATTGGCGGGACCGGAGCGGGGTGGCAGCCCCGCTGCCGTCCCTGCGCAACGACCAGGTGGAGGTTCACTGGTTTAGAAGCAACGACCTCGTTCTGGTCCGGCGGATCATTTTCCAGGGAAAGGCAGACGGCGCCGTCTTGATCCGTTCAGACTTGCGCGAGATCAACAGCCGTCTGACGGGGTATGCCATCATTATTGCAGTCGTCTTTGCGGCTTGTTTGGCGGCTGTCCTCTTGCTTTCGTCGGTGCTACAGAGGGCCGTCGCCGCGCCGATTGTTCGCTTGACGGAGATGGCCCGGATGGTTTCCCGGAATAAGGACTATTCGATTCGGATTCCACAGACCGGCAATCGTGACGAAATAGACTTCCTGATAGGCTCATTCGATGAGATGCTCGTGCAAATTCAGGAGCGTGACATGGCGCTGCAGCGGGCGCATGATGACCTCGAGCGGCGCGTGCAGGAAAGAACCTCGCAGCTTACCGTGACGAACAAGGAGCTCGAGGCCTTTTCCTATTCCGTGTCCCATGATCTTCGCGCGCCCTTACGCCAAATCAACGGCTTTTCCGGTATTCTTTCGGAAGAATATGGAACGAGCCTGGATGACGCGGGGCGCCGGTACCTGGGGTTGATCCAGGATGGCGCGCGTAACATGGGGCGCCTGGTGGATGCTTTGATCAACCTGGGACGGATCGGGCGGCAGGGGCTAATCCGGGAACCCTCGGACATTAATTCGCTGCTTCAGGCCGCGCTCCGCGTCCTTCAGCCGGAATTTGAGGGACGACAGATCGATTGGCGCATCGGAGCGTTGCCCACGACCGAGTGCGACCCCGGCCTGATCAAACAAGTGTTCGCCAACCTGCTGTCCAACGCGGTGAAATACACCCGATACCAGGAACGCGCGGTGATTGAAATTGGCCAGATCGTGCAGGATGGCGAGATCGTGATTTTCGTCCGCGATAACGGGGCCGGATTCGAACCGCAATACGCGCACAAGCTGTTCGGCGTCTTCCAGCGGCTCCATCGGGCGGAAGAGTTTGAAGGAACGGGGGTGGGCCTCGCCACCGTTCAAAGGATTATCCAAAACCACGCAGGACGCATCTGGGCCGTCGGCGAGCCAGGAAAAGGCGCCACCTTCTTCTTCACCCTTAAATCTTCGAAGCAGTCGGTTATGTCGCCATGCGACACCCGCAAAGCATGAAGAAGGAATCTGGAAGGGCATGGCTTTAGCCCGGATTATTCATGAACTCGCTAGACAAAAACGGAAGGGCACGGTTTTAACCGTGCCGTTACAGGTGCCTCCCGAAACTTCTTTCCTTTCGTACCGCGAGTGCCAATCGTTTCATGAATAATCCGGGCTACGCCTTATTTTCATGCTTTGCGGGTGTCGCCAAGCGACATGAGCCACTGCTCGGAGTAAAATAGGTGCAGGCAGCGCCCCGGATTCGCGAATGGAACGCTCCTCGCTTTGGGGCCTCCGCCATTCTCCATGCCAGCTTTGTATTGTCGGGTATCGTCACCACCCTCCTTGGTCCAATTCTCCCCATACTCTCGGCCAGATGGTCGCTCACCAACGCCCAAGCGGGCTATTTCTTTGCGTCACAGTTTATCGGGTCGATGGTAGGCGTGGGACTATCGAGCCTCCTTGTGCCTCGATGGGGTTACCGCAGGACCTTGGTCATCGCCTTTGCCATGATGTGTTCCGGCGTGGGTACCGTCGAGCTGGTGTCCTGGCGGACCAGCTTGGCGTCGGTTTTCCTTTATGGCATCGGACTTGGGCTATCCATTCCCGCCACCAATCTGCTCGTTTCAGATTTATTTCCGGACCGCCGCGCCGCAGCGCTCAACATCTTGGGCTTGGCTTGGGGCGTTGGGGCCATAGCGAGCCCGGCGCTGACGGCGCTTGCGCTTCGAACACATAACGCCCGCTCCTTATTTTTTGGCCTTGCCGGAACTGCCGCCTGCATGGCCGTCTGCCTTGCGTGGAACAGAGGGATCCAGGCCGGGAGCCAAGAGCGCTCATCCAAACCTTCCAAGCTCGTGGGTCCGAGCGTATGGAGAAGCCCTCTGATCCCAGTTCTGGCACTGATGTTTTTCCTTTATGTCGGGACTGAAAACGCCCTGAGTGGTTGGGTGGCTACCTATGCGAAGCATCTCAGTTCTGGCGCTGGGATGGCTTGGTTGTTCGCCCCTTCGTGCTTTTGGGCGGCGTTGCTGCTGGGAAGAGCGATTGCCCCTGCGGTTCTGCGGCGCGTCGCCGACTTGAAACTGATGATCCTGGGCCTGCTGGCGGCGGCTTGTGGAATCACAACGATTCTTGCCGCGAGCACGTTGACCGGTATTTTCTTGGGCGTCGCGCTTTCCGGCTTGGGCTTGGCCTCAGTGTTCCCGATCACGATTGCGGCGCTCTCTCATTGCTTTGGGGTGATGGCAACACGCGTGGCGGGGATCATGTTTGCGGTGGCCGCTTTGGGCGGGGCAACCCTTCCATGGCTTGTGGGTTTCCTATCCACGCGATGCGGAAGCTTGCGCTTAGCGTTCGGAATTCCGCTCCTGAGCGTCCTTGTCATGCTGGCCTTGCAGTTTTCTGGATTTGGCCTTCCTGCGAAGCATCGAGACTATGAAAAAGTGTGGGGTGGTCGCCCTTGAGCGCGGTAGTGATCGGGGCTAACCTCTCATGTGATAGGCAGATGGAGGTGACACATGAAATGGACTTTGAAGCTCGTCACGGAATTTTACTTCGGAGAGAGGGAGATGCATGAAGTGGCCCGTTGGGAGCGGACCGAAACGCAACTTCAAGGTCGTGGCCGGCAAGGTGCTGGCGGACGAGACGGCAAGACGATTTGCCTTTGTGCGGGAAGGCGCCGGCTTGGCGAGTCGGCGGGTTCAGCAGGCCATAATTCAAGCTGGCGGCGGGGAGGGCGCCCAGGTCACGGTGTTGTCAGATGGAGCCGGCACTTTACCCGCAACCGAAACATCGATTAGCTGATTCAAAGCAATCCCTTCGGACTCCCCACAGTGCCCCGGTTGGGGTAGCGAATCGCTTGAGACCGCGTTATGTTCCCACCTGGATTTGCACCGTGGGGCGGGTGTAGTTGATCGTGAGCTTTCGGCAGTTAACCGGCCAATCCTCTGAGCCTTACCACTAACATCCTTAGCCCAACTTCCACGGTCGCCGGAGTGAAATAATGTGTTTACAAGTAGTTGCGATTTCATTCCGTCACTATGGAGAGAGCTCGTGCCAGGTTTTCACGGGCTTCATGACCTCGGCCGGAATTCTGAGTGTTGAGTAGATTTCCCGATGAATCGGTTCTGGCGTCGTGCCTTTGCGGATTTTCAGAACCCTGCCGTCGCCGGTGGGTAGCACCACCGTGACCCCCTGATGGGTGCTCAACTGCTGGCGCAGGGTCCACCAGGAGGTGTGCACTCCCGAATCCAGAAATCGTTTCTCGATGGCCACCAGCAGGTGGTAAGCCAGGACGCAGAGGAAGATATGCGTTTGGGT
>JBOGJX010000381.1:0-13717 GCA_050745285.1 Terriglobia bacterium | reverse complement strand
TGATGAGGGTCACTGTCGCGCCGGGGATCACCCCGCCCGTCTGGTCCGTTACCGTTCCTGAAATCGCCCCCGTGTCTACCTGGCCAAAGAGCGCAAGCGTACCGGAAATTGCAAAAGCTAAAACGATCAACCCCAAAGTCTTTAAAATTCTGGCTTTCTGACCCATCGAAGTCCCTCCTTGGTTGGTTCTGTCGGTCGGTAACGCGCCATCATTATGGCGTATCAACTCGGAGTGCCAACGTCTTGCCGAGCAATGCTGCCGGAACAGTGCCACGTTGTAACCTGTGCTCAAAACGATCTTGCATTAAAGCGCTCCTGCAAGCGCATGCGCAATCGTTTTTGGAATTTTCATACAGCGGTAATACTTTGTCAAGGCAAATCTAATAGGTTTATACAATAGAGAGCACCCAATCCACCCAGAGCCGGTTGCTGAAAAAGTGTAGCGGCGGGTTTACCCCGCCAGTTGTGGCGGCATAAAGCCGCCCTTACACCCCGCTGCCGTGCATTGAGAACACGTGACTTTTGGCGATGCAAAATCGTCTCTACGCGCTTCCTGGGTGGCCCACGGTGCGAGCCGGGCACGCCAAGTAAAGGAGCTAAAAGATATGAGCCGCCGTATGGAGGATGTGGCCGAGAAGGCGGGGGTTTCCGTCACCACCGTTTCCCACGTCATGAACAAGACGCGTTATGTTGCGCCCGAAACCCGGAAGCGTGTTCTCAAGGCGATCGGAGACCTCAACTATTACAAGGATGCTCATGCGAGGCGGCTGGCTTCGGCCGCAGCAAGCAGCGCCCCTACGAACCTTGTCCTCGCTCACGTTTCCACCTCCTCGCCCGCCTCCATGAAATCGTGCCCGCGGCGCTCTCCACCCAGATTAATCGCCACCATACCCAACACGATCACGCACACCTCGAAGCCGCAAAGCGCCCAAGCATAGCCCACATGATCACGCAGCGCGTATTCCAGCGTGTTTGTCGGCGCGGCGATGAGGATGCCAAGTTGGTAGGTGAGGCCCGGCAAAAGGCTTCGCGCAGAGGCCGGCGCCAGCTCAGTGAGGTGGGCAGGAATAATGCCCCACGCTCCTTGCACGCCCATTTGCATCAAAAACGCTCCCACCGCGAGCTCCGCGATAGTGTGCCCGAAGGCCCAAAGAGGGATAATGGCAAGCGATAGCACCAGGGCGGTGGTCATGCCGCGGCGGCGACCTATCCGTTCGGAAAGCTGGCCGAAAATAATGGCCCCGAGCACGGCGCCCACGTTATAGAGGATCGCCATGGAGGAGACCGTATTGGAAGTGAAGTGGTGCGCGGACTTGAGGAAATCCGGATACAAATCCTGCGTGCCGTGGGAAAGAAACATCATGAGGGTCATGAGGAAAACCAGATAAGCAAAGATCTTCCAGTTTTTTGCCACGCTGCGGAGGATCACCCGTGTGCTTTGCACGTGTTGGCGCTGCCAGGCTTCGGGCTCCGGAACACGCGCGCGGACGTAGAGCGCAAGTAGTGCGGGCACGCCCCCAGCCCAGAACATGGCGCGCCACCCAAGGTTGGGGAGGATGAAGCGCGCGGCCACCGCGGCCAGCATGTAACCCACCGAGTACCCAGACTGAAGAATGCCGGAGAAGAGTCCGCGCCAGCGCGCGGGAACCGTTTCCATGGCGAGCGACGCGCCCACGCCCCACTCGCCTCCCATGCCGATCCCATAGACAGTGCGAAGAATCAGAAACATGGTGAAGCTCGTGGAGAATCCGCAGAGTAGCTCCACCGCGGAATAAAAAATTACATTGATCATTAATGTGACGCGGCGGCCGTAACGGTCCGCAATAAGTCCGAAGACCAGCGCCCCAATGGGACGCATGGCGAGGGTCGCGGTGAGGGTCCATATAATATCGGCCTTGCTGACGCTAAATTGGGCCGCCAACCTGTCCACCAGGAAGACGACGGCAAAGAAGTCAAAGGCGTCCAGCGTCCAGCCCAGAAAGCTCGCAGAAACGGCATGCCACTGCTTGCGGCGGAAGAGGCCATCCGGGTTGGTGTCTGGAGGAACCGGGGAATTATTCATTGGAGGAGACGTTGGCGTGCGGTGCTGTAGCGCGGACCTGCTCTTTCAGGTCCGCGGTTTGTAATGTGTGAAATGCAATTTTATAACGCGCGAAATGCCGCAGACCTGAGCAACGCAGGTCTGCGCTACTCCTTCCCGTTCGCATGACCCGTCGCGCCGCAAGGCGCAGGAACGCGAGTGTAACCGAATCGAAGAACGGTTTACAAGTAGAAGCGGCAATGTTAGTCTCACGAATCATGCCGCGCGATTCTTTTCAGCGAGTAGCCGGGTTCAAGACCGCATCAGCCCTCGCTCAGCATATTGCCGGATTGGGATGGCCGCTGCCATTTGACGGAGAAATTCTCACCGCGCCCGCATCTCCTTTGGCACGATCACTGGAAATTCCTTGGCTCGGGGAGCATCGGAAGATTGGTAATCGATTCGCCGTTCAGCCCATGGAAGGCTGGGACGGCGAGGCCGACGGCCGCCCTTCAGAGCTGACCCGCCGCCGTTGGCTGAGGTTTGGCGCGAGTGGGGCCAAGCTGATCTGGGGTGGAGAAGCCGTCGCCGTCTTGCCCGAGGCGCGAGCCAACCCTAACCAACTGCTTCTAAATTCGATGACCGCCCGGAGCCTCGAAACGCTCCGCGAAGAGCTGGTTGGAGCGCACAGGCAAAGGTTTGGAGGAACTCGCGACTTACTGATCGGGCTGCAACTCACCCACTCCGGCCGCTTCTCGAAGCCGCATGAAAAGGACCGCCCGGAGCCCTTGATTGCTTACCGCCATCCGGTTCTTGACGCCAAGTTCCATCTCCCTCGAACCCATGAGCCACTCTCCGACGCCGGGATTCATCGCATCGTCGAAGCCTTCGGGGAAGCCGCGCGGCTCGCCCAGGAAACAGGTTTTGATTTCGTTGATCTCAAGCACTGCCATGGGTACCTCGGCCATGAATTCCTGAGTGCGTTTGAGCGTCCTGCGCCTTACGGGGGGGATTTCGAGAATCGTACGCGGCTGCTGCGTGAGCTGGTGGCCGTGGTTCGTGACTCAGCGCCCCGCATCGAGATCGGTGTGCGCCTCAGCGCTTACGACACGATCCCGTACCTGAAGGACCTCGGGTCGGGCCGCGGCTTCCCTGCCCCATCCTGCGGCCATATTCCCTACCGTTGGGGTTTCGGCGTGGACCCGGCTGACCCCACCCGCCCGGATTTGACAGAGACCAAGGCGCTGCTTCAACTGCTCGCCTCACTCGGCGTCCGCTTGGTGAACATCACCGCCAGCAGCCCTTATTACGCCCCTCATCTTTCGCGACCCGCGCTCTTCCCGCCTTGCGATGGCTACCTGCCGCCGGAGGATCCTCTGGCCGGGGTGGCGAGAATGCAAATGGCCGCGAAAGAATTGAAACAAGCCGCGCCAGGAATGATCTTCATCTCTTCCGGCTGGACCTATTTGCAAAACTATCTGCCGCATTTCGCCCAAGCCGTCGTGCGGGACGGCTGGACGGATTGCGTGGGCCTCGGACGCATGATGCTCTCCTACCCGGAGCTTCCCGCAGATACTCTCGAACTGGGCCGGTTGGACGCAAAGCGGATCTGCCGCACCTTTAGTGATTGCACGAACGGGCCGCGCAACGGTCTTATCTCCGGTTGCTATCCGCTGGACCCGTTTTACAAAGCGCGGCCAGAGGCCGCGGTGGTGAAGGCGATGAAGGTGCGCCAGAAATTGTAGCGGCACGTCACGTGATATTCTTGGCTTGGCATTTGTAGCGCAGAGTTTCGTTCTTAAAACTCTGCGGCTTTTTTGTCGTGTCCAGTGAAAAGACCGCAGAGTTTTAAAGGCAAAACTCTGCGCTACAGGGCTCGCAACCAAAAGAGTAGCCACTATGAATCTTAACCTCGAAGACATTCAACGCCTGCGGCGGCCGCACCGGAAGATTAACGGTGTCAGTGCCGTGCTGCTTCCTTACGGAGACGATGGCCGGATAGACGAATCCGGCTTTCGACGCCACCTGCAACGCGCGCTTCGGGCGGGCTTGCGGGCTGCCGTGAACATGGATACCGGGTATGGCGACCTTCTCGCCCCGGATGAGAAGAATCTTGTTCTGCGCTGGACGGCAGAGATCACTGGCAGCCGCGAAACGTTTGTGGCTGGAGCGTTGCCTCCAACCGGCAAGGAGCCCGGCCAACTTGCCTACGCCAGAGAATGCGAGGCGATTCGCAAGTTCGGGGGCGTGCCGATTATTTTTCCCTCCGCCTTCACGGCCCAACTCGATGATCATGAGCTTGCCGATTTCTTCTCTGGAATTGCCCGCGCGACGGATCAATTTCTGGCGTTCGAGCTTGGCCGCATGTTCAGCCCAAATGGCCGCATCTTCTCTCAGAGTGTCTTGCGCGCTATCATGGACCTGCCGCAGTGCCTTGGCTTGAAGCACTCATCGCTCGATCGTGGGACGGAGATCGAGCGGCTCCGTTTGCGTGACCAAACGCGGCCGAACTTCGTGATCTACTCCGGCAACGACTTGGCGATGGACACGATTGAATACGGCAGCGATTATCTGCTGGGCCTCTCGACGTTCGCGCCGGAAGCCTTTGCCGCACGGGATAAAGCTTGGCTCGAAGGCGCGCCGGATTATCTGGAATTGCGTGACGCCATTCAATATCTTGGATGGGTGGCGTTCCGCGAGCCCGTCCCCGCTTACAAACACTCCGCCGCAATATTTCTTAAGCTTACCGGCGGTTTGGAGTGCGATGCCACACACCCTCGCGCCGCGCAGCGAGATCCGTGGGACTGGCACGCGCTTGCTGGCGCCGCGCGGCGGCTGGAGCGCGTGTGCCCGTCTCTCCGGCAGGATGGTGGTGGTATGGTTTGATATAGGGATGCGGCTTTATGCCGCCACAAATGGCGAGATAAACCCGCCGCACCACATCAAGCTGACCCACTTGCCACGGTCAAGAAGGGTTGCCCTTCCCCCGCCAAGTCGAATAGAATCGCGTCTTAACATCCATAATTAAAGGACGGTACGGAATGGCAGAATGGACTGAACCACTGAAGGTACGCCCGGCCCGCGTCGACGACGCTAAGGAGATTGCCCGGATCTACAACCAGGGAGTGCAGGACCGTGTGGCGACGTTTGAGAACGCTTACGTCTCACCCGAGGAGCGTTACCTATGGCTTGTGGCCCGGCCGGAGAAATACCCGGTGCTGGTGGCCGAGGTAAAGCACACGCTGATGGGATGGGCGTCGCTCGCTCCATATAGTCCGCGCGCTTGTTACAGCGGCATCGCCGAGCTTTCAATCTACATCGACCGCAGCCTTCGCGGCCACGGCGTGGGGCAGGAGCTGATGAAAGGCATGCAGGCCACAGCGCGCGAAAAGGGCTACCACAAGCTGGTGGGACGCATTACGGAGGCGAACGCGCCTGGACGCAAGCTCTGCGAAGTAACTGGCTGGCGCGAGGTCGGAGTTCACAAGAAGCACGCCAAACTGGCGAACGAATGGCATGACTTGGTGCTGGTAGAATACCTCATCCCGGAAAACTTGACATAATCGTCTCCCGGTTGGGTTTTGCCAGGCGATATGTTACTTTGAACGTTAGCAGGTCGCAGAAGGACTCTGTTTAGTTGTCATTCTGAGCGAAGCGAAGAATCTGCTCTTGTGTTCGATCAATGGCTCGTGAGATTCTCCACCGTCTTCGGCTCCTCACAATGGCACGTTTGCCGGCTTTCAGCATCCGGCTGAACGAGTTCATCCGAGAACGCACGGGAGTTGAGGTTCATCCGGTGCGGGAAATGACAGCTTGGTATCCACAAGATTCCAAACCGGCAAGGAAATACTCGACCTGGTAAAGTCCGAGCTCGCCGAGGTGGAGAAAGAGTTCCGCCAGCAGAGCGTCTCAAACGTCCGGCCCATCACCGAGATCGGCCAGTATTTGCAGTTTAGCGGGGGTAAACGCCTGCGGCCCGCGCTGGTGCTGCTTTCCTCTAAACTCTGCGGTTATGAAGGTAGCGCTGCCATCCGCCTGGGGGCCGTGGTCGAGTTGATTCACACAGCGACCTTGATCCACGACGACGTGATCGACGAGGCCGAGACGCGCCGCGGCCGCGCTTCCACAAACTCCCGCTGGGGAAATCACACGAGCGTCCTCGCGGGCGACTGGCTCTACATGCAGGCGTTCAGCATTGCACTGACCTGGCGGAATTTCAGGATTCTCGATTTGCTCATCAGCCTCACACGCGAAATGGTGGAGGGTGAGCTGCTCCAGATGAATCAGCTTAAGCAAATCGGGCTAATGGAGGCCGATTATCTTGAGCTCTGCGACCGCAAGACGGCCTGCTTGTTCTCCGCCTGTTTAAGACTCGGGTCCATGCTGGGAGACAGCACCGAAGACCTGGAACTCAAGCTGGGATCCTACGGCACGAACCTGGGTTTGGCCTTCCAGGTGATTGACGACTTGCTCGATTTCACCTCTTCCGAAGAAACCCTCGGGAAGCCCATTGGGAGCGATCTGCGGGAAGGCAAGATCACGCTTCCCTTGATCTATCTTCTCGCCAAGTGTACGTCTGCCGAAAAGGCAAAGATCGCTCGGGTACTCGAAGAAGGCGGCTTCCATTCCGTGCAGTTTGATGAAATTCTGGAGTTGATCGAGCGCTATAATATTTTGCAAGCCGCGCGCGCCAAAGCGCAGCATTTTGCCGCGTTGGCCGAGGCATCCCTGGAAGGCATTCCCGAATCGCGCTACCGGGATGCGCTTCGCTCCCTGGCCGAATTCATCGCCGACCGCCAGTACTGAGAACCTTGAATTCGAGTTCCGCGAAATCTCGAATTCCAAGTCCTGCGGGTTCTGCGGAAGTCCCCAATTTCAAATCTGACTCGTTTTGTCAGTGCTCCAGTTTCAAATCTGACGGGTTTTGTCAAATCTCCAATGTCAAATCTGAAATTCCGGCTTGCCATGGTCAATTGTCCTGACCGCGCGCCCTCGCACGCGGTTGCTGTTGCTCGCGCCGCTACAACCCCACATGAAACCACGCCGCGAAATCGAAATCAAGCTCAGGGTTCAAAACCCGCGCAGGCTGAAGCGGCGTCTTAAGGAATTGGGATTCCGCCGCGCAACGCCGAGACTCCTCGAGAGAAATTCCCTCTTCGACTTCCCAGACGCACGGCTCACCCGCGCGCGGCATGCGGTGCGCCTCCGCGCTTCCGGTGGGCTTAACGTTCTTACTTTCAAGGGGTCGCCCAGCCTCGCGGGAGGATACAAGTCTCGAGTTGAAATCGAGACCGCTGTCGGCGGCGCCCCGGAACTGCGAAGGATCTTGGAACGGATCGGGATGCGCGAGGTGCTCTGCTACAACAAGTACCGAACCACATATGCGCCGCCCGGCGAATCCGGTCGCGGCAAAATTCCCGTACTTGTCTATGATGAGACTCCGGTGGGGGATTTCGTCGAGCTTGAGGGGCCTCGCGCCTGGATTGACCGCGTCGCAAATCAGCTCGGCTACAGCCGCGACGTCTATATCACAAAGAGTTACGTGGCCCTCTACCTGGAAGGGCGCGCTAAGCCGTCGAAATAAGCCGCCAGGATTTTTCCGGGCTTAGCCGTGGCGCAGAGTTTTGCTTTTCAAACTCTGCGGCCCTTCTGTGGCGGCGCCACGAGAATCAAACTAACCCACGCCCCAAGTTCTCGATTGGGTTCTGGGGTGGGTTAAGCTATACTAACTGTGACAGTGGCGCCGAACGCATGTAGCCGCCGGGCCAGGAGGTTGTGCAATGGATGGTCTATTTGAACCAACCCATTTGATTTTTATTCTCGTGATCGTGTTGATTATCTTTGGACCCGGCAAATTACCTGACTTGGGCCGTGGCCTGGGCAAAGGCATCCGGGAATTCAAGGACGCCATCAAGGGTGGACTTGGTGGGGATAATGATAAGCCGGTCGAGCAAAAGAAAACCTAGCTTGCCTCGCGTTCCAACCTCATAGTAGAATCGTGACGCCTGAAGCTCCAAGCTGCGGGTCCAGGAGGAACACTGATGGACGGTCTATTTCAGCCAACCCATTTGATTTTTATTTTGCTGATTGTGCTTATCATTTTTGGACCCGGCAAGTTGCCTGACCTCGGTCGCGGCTTCGGCAAAGGCATCCGTGAATTCAAGGACGCCATCAAGGGTGGTACAAAGCCCGAGCCTGCGAAAGATGCAGAGCCTGAGAAAACTCAAACTCCGGTGTTATAGGCGATCCATTCCGCCCGCCTCTTGGATCTCCGCAGTAGCGCCCAGCATATGACTTGCATGGCTTGTTTGCTGGTTGAGTCAAGCACGTGGCTGCGCTTGGCATGTGGTCGGGGTTCCGGAGAGTTTGCGCTTGGCGCGTTTTTTTTTGACGTGCTGTACGGCACTCCCAGTTGTTTCTCGTAAAACTTCCGGTGAACCGCCTTAACCCCACCTCTATTCCTCGGTAGCTCAATGGTAGAGCATTCGGCTGTTAACCGAATGGTTCCAGGTTCGAGTCCTGGCCGAGGAGCCAGCCTTTTCAACGACTTACATTGAACGCCCGGATCGTTGGCTGTAAATTGTCCAAGTTTTGTCCAGTACCTTCCCAAAATCGGGTGTTCTGTGCCAAGCCGGATGGTGGATGATGACCGGTTGGCAGCGAGCGTGGCGGGCCTGGCAGTAGGGGTGTGTGTGGCGTGCGCAAGCCGGATGGATGGATGATGGTGGATGGTGACCTGTTGGCCGGATGGTGGATGGTGATCGGAACCACTCACGATGGCACGCTGCAATGGCATAAGTCTATACAGCACAATGCGTTAGCTTGCGTGGTGTAAGTCTATAGGTTAAACGTATTGACGGGTGTTGATGTCTTGTTGGCGATAAACCCTTGTGGCTGAGTAACATATATCGAATAGACCGGGGGTAGCCTTAGAAGCGAATCGTTACCGGCGTCATTTAAATCACCGTAAGCCGAACCAGCCGGACAACCCCACGCTTCCCGTGCGCGAGTACCGGGGGGTGGTGTTCAAGCGCGTTGGTAGGTGCCGGGGGTATCTGTCCTGAAATTTTATAGGTGCCATAATTTGATCGTGCGTTGGCGGGTGTCTGGTAGGTAGGGCAGACCAAGGCGGGCCGGATACCGACCGACTGGTAGGGATGGTGGCCTGTCACTTACAAAGTGCCAGCATCCGCAACAAAGCACCCCCGGACAATCCCATTTCCGGACACTCTTGCTACGGGGTGTTACTGGTTGATGGTTTGTGGCATGGCTTGGGCACACTTGCTATGGAGCGTTACTGGTTGCTGGTTTGTGGCATGGCTTGATCCTTTTCCTTTCTTTCTTTTTTACCCCCCCCTTAGGGGGTTTTGCGGGGGACAGGGGGGACAAGGCGCATAAACATTGATAAAAAGTGTCCCTCTTGCCATTTTCTGAGGGGGGACAAAAAACACGCATTGGGGGGACAGGGGACAATCGGCAGGCATTGGCAGGTTGGCATCCGTTAGAAAGTGGCGGGGCGTATGACCGCAACCCCGCCGTAAATGCTACGCCGCATTCTGAACTGGGTGGTCCCCTGGCTTCGGGATACCCGCATCGATGTACCGCGTATAGGCCTCACCCATCGTGTTAGCCCGGCTGCGAAGAATCCCTTCCAAGCCCCACAGCACCCTTACCCGATGCTCTGAGTCTGAATTGAATTCATCTGTCGTTCGGCTTAACATATCTACCAGTAAAAGCAATGCGTTGCGCTCGATTAGCACTTCCGTGGCGAGATCGTTCAAGACCTTCTCGCGTGGACCACTTCGCCGTATCAAGACTTTCTCAACATCGACATCCCTTTTTGCCCGAAACCCTTGCTTCGCCATCATCGTAGTACCTCGTTTTTGAATTTGACCACAAAGCGAGCATACACGGCTAAAATGGCAATGTCAAGCTAAATCTTTTGTAATCAAATAGTTAGCATCATCATCATGCTAGCATAACCCTGCTAGTGTTGAGCGGTTGACCATGGCGGAGCGGTCGAAATGGGGCGTAATGGATGGGGCACCCGGCGCGCGTGAGCATTCTGGGGCGGCAGATCCGTACAGGGTTTTATTGTTTTGGCTGATGATAAACCTTGGAGGGGTTTGTGGCCGAATGACGTGAGCCTTCACGAGAAGGTCCCAACGATAAACACCCGTTCCGGCAAAAGCTGCTATATACTTGCGTTGTGACACTCGCAGAAATTGACCATTGGATGACACAGATGACTGACGTGCTCACAAGTGTGAGTGGCAAGCTGAACCAAACTGCCGACATCAATCTAGCTTTGGGTAAGAAGCTGGACAAGCTCGCAGACCTCTCCATGCGAACGGAGCAAAAAATTGACCGTCTGGCTGACAAAATCGACAGATTAGCGGATACTTACGCAGCCAGCAACGGGAAGATTGATAAGCTGGCAGACATTTCCACCGCTACGAATGCAAAGATTGACCATCTGGTTGACGCTCTCTTGCGGCGCGAAGGTGATAGCACCTAGCGTTCCCTCTAAGCCTGCCACGCACCCTGATGGCTACTGAACCATGGCGGGTGCCTTGGGTTCCACCTCTTCGGCGTTTGGCGTGGGTTCCAGCTTCGGGCTGGCGGCTTCGAGGGCTTTGACCGCTTCACGTTGCGCGGCTTGTCCGATGTGTCCGTAGCGCTGGGCCATTCGGATGGCACTGGATGTTGACCACCCCATGAGGCTTGCTACCACGCTAAACGGCGCGCCCGCTTCCAGCATTCGGGTACAGGCGGTATGGCGCAAGTCGTGCCAGCGGCAGTGAACCTTGGCACGCTTCCGCGCGGCTTCCCACGCTTCCTTCCAATCACCAATTGGTTTTGTGGGATCAGTGGAATGAAAACACGCCGTGAAGCCATCACCGGAAGCGCCATACTTTTCTGAGGGGAAAACGTAATGCTCACCCTGGCGGTTCGGGAAGTTTGAGGCCCACAAACTCATAACCTGAAAGGCTCGGTCGTTCATCGGGATTTGGCGGCCATCGCCATACTTTGTCTTGGATTTGCCAACCCAAACCATGCGGCTGGCAAAGTCGATTTGACGCCACGTGAGCAAGCGAGTTTCCCCGTATCTCATTCCGGTTGCAAGCGAGATCGATACGGCGGGGTACAGTGATCGACTCCGGCTGTTGACACACTCTTTCAATAACGCCGTTTCCTGTTCGTGGGTGATAGCCTGCCCAACGTCATCGGACACACGGAGCATTTTCACGTCCGGCTGAAGATTGGCCCACAATCGATTCTTGCGCATGATGGCTCGCAATGTGCCAATTTCCAGGTTGATCGTCTTGGCCGCTGCCCCTGCGGTCTGGCGTGCGGCCTGGTAGTTCGAGATGTTTGCCGGTGTAATGTCAATGGTGAGCTTTCCGCCAAAGACCGGGAGTAGGTGCTTTAGATTCGCCGTCTCGATTTCCACGCTACGGGGTGCAAGGTGCGGGCGTTTCGCGTCAAGCCATTCGGTTGCTGCCAAGCTGAACAGTTGCACCCGCTGGCGCTTGATGTTGTTGGCAGAGTCAATCAGCGCTGCCTTGCGAGCCAGTAGTGCGGCGCGGGCCACGGTTTTAGATGCGGTGTGAGTCGATCCCTCAAACCATTGGCCGCAGAACTGAAACCGGTAATGCCAGATTTTCCCCCGCAGGCGTAGCCCGCGTTCATGCTTGATTTGGTTCACATTATCTGACATCTGCCATTCCCCCCTCACGCTTTAAGTATCGGCGCTTCCTTGGGTGCGAATCCTTACGTCCTTTTGGCCGTCCACCACGGCTTCCGTTGGCCCGCGAAGACCTGGCCTTGCGCTCTGATGTTAGTTCACCCAGACAAGCCGGGCAAATCAGCGGCGTGTTGTGGATGTCGCAAAAGCATGTTTCGTTCATGCCATTTACAATAACCTACCAGATTGGATGTTGTCAAGGAAACATTGAAGGCGATTGCCATTTTTAGCTTGACAATGCAACCAACTTGCTGGACTTGACAGCGGCTATCAAGTATGGTATACTAAGACTGTATTAGAAAGAAGGGTACGCTGACGGCCCATCCGCCAGCCAGTGTTTACGTTCTCGGGAGCATCGTACAGCCCCCGTTTGCTGCCCAATCCACCCCTCAGCAAGGTGACAAGCCGGGATTTTCCCGCTAACAAAATTCCAATTGCTGAGGTGTGCCATGTCTTCACAACTACTCACCCTTAGGGAAGCTGCGGCATTGCTGGGAGTGTCTCTCGGCACGATGCGGCAATGGCGACTCTTAAGAAAAATCGAATTCATTGAAGTCGGCGGCGCTGTTCGCGTCAAACCTTCCACTATTGATAATCTCATCACGGCTGGCACTGTCCCGGCGCGGGAGGTGTCAGGTGCATAGACCAAGAAACCAAAATCGTAGCCGGGTTGCCGTGGCGCAAGCCGCTATGGAGCAATGCTTTGCGGAGCTTTACGCGAAGCATGGGAGCAACTTTTCGGCCGAAGACGTAGAGAAGGCATGGCATAACCACAATGGCCCGCGTGGTCTAACACACGAAGAATTCGCAGAGGTTGTGGAAGCGTTTCTTGCGGGGGTGTTCCCATGCAATCCATAAATCAAAAGTTTTGCTGCAATCGATGCGGCCATGAAATGCCCGGCTACTTTGCCACCCTGCCGTGCCGTAGCTGCCATGCGACACCTGCCGAGCGGGAGAGCAAGAGGATAGCCAAGCAAACGCAATCGGAAGCCAGCAAACAGGCACCCGTGAGCAACGTTGAAATCCTTCAGGTTGCCATGAACCAGACTCCGGAACCCGTTCTCACGGCGGCAGACTTGGCCAAGCGCGGCTTGAAGATCGAGATCAAGCCACTACCCGCATCCGGTGAGCAACGGGAGCTTAAATCGCAACTTCATCCCGGCGCGGGAAGTGATAACCCGCCAGATCCGGACACAAAAGAGATCGAACGGCTGGCCTTACTTTCATTCGTCGATTACGGGCGTGAGCGTCAAGACGTCTCCAAGCGACTTGGTATCTCGCTTGGCATTCTGGACAGGGTGGTGGAAGCGGCCCGGCGGACCAAGGCTGGCAATGGCACACCCGATGGCAGACAAGGCAAGGCCGTGTTCTTGGCTGATCCCGAATTACTGCCGGATGCTGAGGCGCGCCAGCTGGATGGAGCGGCGATTCTGCAAGAGATTGCGGAGACGTTTTCCCGATACCTCACATTGCCACCTCACGCGGATACCGCGCTGGCGTTGTGGGTTTTATTAACGTGGACTCACGATGCATTCCGGGTGTCACCGCTATTGGCGATTACTTCGCCGGAGCGGGAGTGCGGCAAAACCACGCTGCTTAGCCTGCTTCGTTATCTTGTCAGAAAGCCATTCCCCAGTGCAAACGCTTCGGGACCAAGCATGTTTCGGATAGTCGATAAACACGCGCCAACCGTGCTTGGAGATGAAATTGACAAATGGCTGCGCCAAAGCGATGAACGCATGGGAATCATAAACTCCGGCTGGCAAAAAGACTTTGCCTCGATTTCTCGTGTTGAAGGCGAGGACAACGAAGTTAGAACATTCTCAACTTGGGCACCCAAGGCCCTGGCTGGAATCCTTACGCTGCCCGAAGAGATCGCGGGGCGTTCAATTGAAATTCGGATGAGGCGTCAGACCCAGGCGGAAGGGGCAAACCTTAAAACCCTTCGC
>JBOGJX010000380.1:0-4956 GCA_050745285.1 Terriglobia bacterium | reverse complement strand
ATGGAGGGCGCGTGCTCCTGCTCACCGATCTTCCGGTAGAAGAGGCGACGAATATGCGGCTCGTGCACGTGGAAACCGCCAAGCTCGGCATGGGGACACTCGTCGATTCGCTTCACATTCAATTGATGGCGCATGAACTGGCGCTGCGCGCTGGGCTCGAGCCCGGCAAGTTCTGGATTGCCGAAGAGGTGACGAGCGTAGAGTAGCGGTGGTGGTAGCCAGGGCACGAAGTTTGTGCCGTGGGCTTTCCGATGCGCAAATACCCACGGCACATAAATCGTGCCGTGGCGCCTCTCGTCTTGTGAAGACGCCGGGCTGGTGCAGACCCTCAGGTCCGCGACCCGCTCAAACGCAGCCCTGAAGGTCTACGCCACCCGCCGTTAAGCAACGCTTTCTAACGCAAGAATTTTTTTCTTTACGACAGGCGGGAAGTCCACAAACACAAAGTGGCTTCTGTGATAGGGGTAATCCTCTCCACTTTCATCAATAACCCGCACCAAATGGTCTTTCGCCGCTCTCGGGTCAGGAAGAATCCGGTAGAGTTTGCTCCGAGATGAGAGAGGCCCGATAATCGGTGTTATCAATACAAACCGCAAACGGTTTCTCTTGCGCTTTCATTATTCGTCCAGGTAACGCCCGGCCTGGCGTGCGTTCGGCTGCGGCTGCGGCTCTGGCGCTCTGCGTTACGACCTCTTAAACGGCTTCGCCGACAGGATTCTCCCGCCTTCTTGGATGGTATACGTAGCGCCAGCTTTGAGGGATTTGATCGTGTCCTGATGGCCGCTCGGCCAGTTGATTTGAACGTTGTCCGCCTGGTCTTCTTTCCCCATGCCAAACGTCAACGTGAGCTCGCTTTGCGAACAATAGCTTGACCCTGAGTGGACGGTCTGCTCGTTTAAACCCGTCGGCGTCTTCACGCGCACGACCGCGCCAATGCCATCACGATTCGAGCGCGTTCCCACGGTGCGAATGCGGATTGAGTTGTTCTGGTCGCCGCCTACGTTGCGGTAAAGGTGGGCAGGGCCGCCGTTGGTGGTTACGAGGATGTCGAGCGCGCCGTCATTATTGATGTCGGCGCAGGCAGCGCCACGGGCCACCATCCTCTCCGTAAAGCCAAGCTCGCGCCCAACATTCTGAAAATGGCTGTGGCCTTTGTTGTGAAACACCAGCGGCATCTACGCGTAGGAAACCTGCGGCTGCACGCGATTGATATCCGGCGCGATATGTCCGTTGGCCACAAACAAATCCTCGAGACCGTCGAGATCGTAGTCGAAGAAAAACAGCCCGAAGGAGAGCGAGAGCAGGCTGGCGCGACCCACCGCTGAGGACGGCGCGATATCAATGAAAAACCCATGCCCTTCGTTGTGGTACAAGCCCAGCATCTGGTTCGAAAAGTTGCCTTCGAGCAGGCTTTCGCGGCCCGAATCGTCAAAGTCATCCGCGTCGATGCCCATCGCGCCGCGCGCGATGCCGTCCTCGCTGAAGGCGATTCCGGCCTCAACACCTACTTCCGTAAACGTTCCGTTGCGATTGTTGCGATAGAGCTTGGAGGGCTGTGTGTCATTGGAGACGGCAATGTCAGGCCAGCCGTCGTTGTTGTAATCAATGATGGCCACACCGAGGTTTTTGCCGGTCGGATCATAGATGCCGGCCTTTCCGGTGACATCATCAAACCGCCCGTTGCCCAGATTGTGAAACAGGCGGCATGAATCGCCGGGATAGGCTTCGGGGGTGCAATAGGACTTGTTGCGCCCGTCGAGCGAGCAATATATATCGGTTTTCTCCGACCACTTCACGTAATTGCAAACGAAGAGGTCGAGCCGCCCGTCGCGGTCGTAATCAAACCACGCGGCGCTCGCGCCGAAGCCAGTGTTGTTCACTCCGGCGTACTTGGTGACGTCCTTAAAAGTCCCATTACGTTCGTTGTGCAACAGGCGGGACTCCCCGAGTCCGGTGAGGTAGATGTCGTCGTAGCCGTCGTTGTCGTAATCCCCCACGGCCACGCCCACTCCGTACATTTCGATATCGAGGCCGGCGCGCCGCGTAACGTCTGTGAACGTCCCATCGCCGTTGTTGCGATAGAGCCTTTGCGTGGTGCGTCGCCGCGAGTGGCCGGGAAAATCCATGCCCTGAACGAGCAGAATATCCGGGCGGCCGTCGTTATCGTAGTCGATGAACGCGCAGCCCGAGCCAATGGTCTCCGGCAAATAGCGCTTTCCGAAAGCTCCGGTATAGTGGGTGAAATGGATGCCCGCGCGGCGAGTGATCTCCTCATACCTGATCGGGCGCGGCAAGGACGCGGCTCTGGCGAGGACGGCCTTAAAGTTCGCCCCGGCCGCGGTGGCGGCGCTGGCCGCTGCCAGCTTCAACAGATCACGGCGAGTTAGTTTCAGGTTCATACTCCCTAGCGAGAATTTGCCTCAGACCCACAAGGCGTGACCCCCCTCACCCGTCCCGCTACGCGGGCCACCCTCTCCCACAGGGAGAGGGCTGGATTCTCGGGAATTTGTGACTCTCGCCCTCTCCCCGTGGGAGAGGGTGCCGCGAAGCGGCGGGTGAGGGGTGGTCCCTGACGAACGGGCTTGAGCCATGCCCTTCCGCCCTCTTGACCGGCAGTGGGTAGCGCGGACCTGCGCTTTTCCCGGTCCGCGGTTGGTCAATGGAACCCAAAGCACAAGCCGCAGACCTGCATAAATCGCCGGTCTGCGCTACCCGCTTATCACTGGCTTTCCGCCACCGGATACGGCGTAAACCACGACGCGGGTGGATGATATATCTCCGCTAGCGGAATGCTATCGTGCTCGTGGACCGGCTCCGCCTCGTTATTGGCGTCGGGGTGTGACAGATAATACGGTCCGGTAATCGACCTCGCCGCCTCATTCGCTTTAAAGCGCAAATAGAGCGTCTTTTCGCGGAGGGCGAGGCTGGCGTTCCCAAGCCCCATGTAGCACAACATCATATTGTAATGCGCGTCGAGATCCTCGGGATCAATGCTGAGCGTTTGCTGGTACTGAGCCAGCGCCTGCTGATATTTTCGCTGTAAAAAGAGCATGCGCCCCATCTGGTTCCGCACCACACGGTCCTTCGGGTAGCGGGAGGCGGCGCCGGCGAACTGGTCGTAAGCGTCGGGATATTCGCCGTCGGCCTTAAGCGCAAGGCCGTAAAGGTAATGCGCGCTGCCGAGCTGTGGATCCAGCTTCAAGGCTCGCACCAGAAGCGGTTTCGCGGCATCCGTGTTTCCTTCCTGAATCATGGCGCGCGCGACGTTGACCCAGCCGTTCGCATAAGATGGATCAATCTCGGTCACTGTCCTGAACGCCCGCTCGGCGCCCTTCAGATCGCCCTGCAAGAGCAGGCCAATGCCATAGTCGTTCCAACGGAGTAGATCCTTTTTGTTCAGGCTGATCTCTTCCGTGAATGGCGGCGGCGCGCCGCGCCCTTCGACGGGAAGTGAGAGAGTTTGTTGTGCGATCACCACGGTTGGGACGTCGGGGATCCGCTTGTACTTGGCGGAAACGCCCGAAAGATTACCGGAGAAAACCCAGCGCCCATCGTCAAAATCGTAAGTTCGGCCGTAATGCGGGTCCGCCGGGTCGCGAACGCCGGCAAAGGCCCACTGCGTGTACCACCAACTGAACTTGCGGTAATTCAGCTTGGCGGTGATGGTGATCTTATCTCCGCAATTTTCAGGAATCTTCAACCGGTAATGCACCGTGTCGGCGGCGCCGGGGGGGATCAGGCGGGTGTACGCCACCGCGCGGGTGAGCCACGTGTCGCGCTTGTTGATCAGGTTGCCGTGCGCGTCCAATTGGCGGGATCCATAAAAGTGAGCGCTGGGGTCAACCGGCCCGCTGCCGCCGTCGGCGGCCTCGCCGCTCCAGAAAATAACTTGGCCCTTGTTGTCATGCGCCTTCAGCTCCAGCCAGCAGTCGTAAGCGTCAACCGTACCACCCGGAAAGAAATGCCCGAGCTTGAGCGTACGCACTACCACTTCCACCCGTACTGTTTCACCGCGGTGCAAGACGGCTGACACCCGTCCGAGCGGCGCCATGAGTTTTGCTGGCGGCGCCACGGTGAGGACGGAGGCCATCATGCCGTGCGCGGATTCCTCGCCAGTGGCGAAGGTGGTTGCGAGCTGCGGGGCGCTTTCCGCCGGATTCCTGCGCCGCTCGATTCCCGGCCCCTGCGTGCTTACGGCAGGCTCCTCGGCCAGCGCAAAAATGTCTACGCTAAGCGCTCCCTTGAGGAACTTCTCCACGGCGGCGAGCTGACTTTCGTCTCCGTAGGACGTCGGAACCGCCGTTTCCGCGGCGGCAAAGCGATGCGAGTGCACAAATCCGTTGATGTTACCGAAATCTTTCGACCGCACCAGCGGCATATGGCAATCCACGCACTCCTGCGGTCTTGGTGGGTAGTAGAACGACCGGGCGCCCAACCAATCCGTACCGCTCGCCTCCCAGTTGTCGTATTCATCGAAGCCGCGAGTCCAGCGGTAATGGTTGACAGGAACGTCCATGTGCACCTTGTGGCACGCCGAGCAAAATTCCGCCACTTGCGCGCTTTGGTGATGGAACGGCTTGAAAAAAACACTGGCGTGGGCCTTCGGGTCAAGCAGCACGTCGTAGTAAGCCAGGGCGTGCATCACGGGGTTCGCGCTCCCCGCGTATTTCGCCAGCTCGGGATACTTGAAAACAAAATCCGCCTGGCCCATGGTGCTGCCGACGTGGTACACGCTATGGCACGACACGCAGCCAAGACCGGCCTGCCCCGCCGGCGTGTTTTCAATTTCCCGGATGGGATACTTCTCCATGTATCCGGTGAAGCTGAGGGCCTGGTCGTGGCACCCGCCGCACCAGAGCGACGGCTTGATGCCCACCGTGTCCTGCATGTACTCGATGGACTTGCGGTACCACTGGTTGTTGAATGAGGCGTAGTGGTGCATCGAGTGCTCCCACT
>JBOGJX010000379.1:0-4314 GCA_050745285.1 Terriglobia bacterium | reverse complement strand
GCCGCTCGCGGTACGAAAGGAAAGAAGTCTCGGGAGGCGCCTGTAACGGCACGGTTAAAACCGTGCCCTTCCGTTTTTGTCTAGCGAGTTCATGAATAATCCGGGTTAGTGCGGCGTGGCCGTGAGGTTTGTCGGGGACTGCACGCTGGCATAAGCGCCGGGATAACAGTTTGCCGCGTTGAAAAGCAGAATGTTCGGGTACGCCACTGAGCCGCCCGCGCCATAGCTCCCCGGATTCGAGGGTAAAGCGTAGCTAATGGAGGTTGATGTCTCTGCGGTCACAGCGAAGGTTCCATTGTACCCGCTTGGACTGACGCCGGAAACGGTCACCGTATCATCCGCCACAAGTGTATTTGAGGCAATCGTAAGTGTTGCGGTCCCCGAAGACCAACTCGCCCCCGTAACCTTGAACGTTTGTTGGTAGGCCGGGTCGACCGAAGTGTTTTCGTAGCAAATCTGCGCGGGGATCGCATAGGCTTTTCCGCCTGCGCCGTCGGGGGCGTTGCCGCCCGTTACATCGGGCCCAATCGCAGGCCAAGGCGGAGTGCCCCAGGTCGTCTGCCAGAAACTCGGTTGGGACGATAAATAAAAGGACTTGGGCAGCGTTGTGCTCGTGGGAACGGCGTTGCCGTTGATATAGGCAAGGGACAAAGCGGGAATTTCAGATGTGCTGGCGCACGTCGAAGACCAGCCGGGGTCCAAAGAGTTTCCACACCAACGCACCGCGCCGGTCGCCGTATCGTAGTTGCCCCAGCGTAATGCGGTGCTGGTGGTTAGAGGATCATTCGGGGTACCTCCGTTGTCGGATTCAGTGCCCATGTCGTAAACCGAAGTTTGGCCTTTGTACCCGGGTGTTGCTACCTGGTAGGTCGTCTCGACCCCGGCTGTGCCGATCACGTTACCCACGAAGTTGACGAAGCGGTTGAAGGAATTGTCCTGCGCGGCGCTCAGATCGTTCGACTTGGCGGGCGTATCCTGCCCCCGCAGCCGGTTGCGAAAGTCAGTGGCTGCTGTCGAGCTTCCGTGGATGTCATCGTTTGCTTCTGCATCCACGTCGTTTCCTTCAAACAGGTCGTAGCCCGCGAAGTCGTGGTTTTCGTTCGCCATTCCCGCAAGCCAGTCGGTGGTGTTGTAGCCACTGTCTATCGCGTAGTTGTAGGCGTAGACCGATCCCCAATCCCCGGCGACCATCACGCAGTCCACGACGTGCTGGCAAATGTTGTTCTGAATCAAGTTGTCAGAATCGCCGTTATAAACCTCAACGCCATAACTTTGCGAATGGCCTCCTTTGGTTCCCCAAAAATAGTTGTCCTCCACGTCGATGCGAGCCGACTGCTGAATCCAGACGTGGTTCCGGTTGCCTTCGACGCTTCGAATGTTTTTCGTCCAGCACTCGTAAGCGTTGTAAAAGACGACGCCTCCGGTGCGGTAAGTGAGTCCGCCATCATTCGTGTAGTCAAGCGTCATCGACTCAACGCCGTCGCCAGTGATGTAGTTTCCTGTCCACCATACGCCCGGCGATTGCGCCGATCTCCAGTTGGGCATTTCGAGCGGCGGGTTGATGGTGATCTGATCCCCGTTGATTGCGGTGATGCTCTTGAGTTCCATCTGATCGCGGTAGCTGATTTCTCCTGCTTGGCACTGGTTAACACCGTTCCGGGAGCCAGAGCCGAACGTCGTGTCCGGGCAGGCTCGCCCGATGTCAGGCGTTCCTGAACCCGATTCATCGCTGCAAGTCGGCCCTCCCACGCAGGAGGCATAAACGCCGCCCGTATCAACGGTGGCTTGGCCATTTCCACTCGCCGCAAGGCCGGTGTTGGAATCCGTATATTGAAAGGTGGTGCTGGTCGGAACGGCGGTGATTGTATAAACACCGTCGTAGCCACTCGTGGCGTTGCTGCACGAATTGGCTGGGCTACCCACGCAGCCAACGCCTACGGTTTGTCCGGTGCTATAGCCGTGGGGGAGCGAAGTGGTGATTGTCACGGTGTTGCCGCTTTCAGTCGCGCCGTTGGGCGAAGCCACAATACCAATCGCGTCATCGCGCTGGTCAAGGATGATGGTCTGCCCGGTGCTCAGCCCGGTTGTACTAGCTACCGTGATCTGGTTGGAACCTTTCGTGTATCCCGCTGTCCATGCTGTGCTGCCGGGATAGTTGCCCGGCCAGCCTGAACTGCCCTCCATGCAGATATCAGCATGGAGTCCGCATGAAATCACACCCGTAAATACGAGCTTGGTTTTGTCCGGCCCCGCGCCGCGCAGCGTGACATTGTTGGCGGTCCCAAAGGTCACGCCCGCTACGTAGTACGTTCCAGTCTGCAAGAGCACAACTTGGCTTTTGCCGCTGCAAGCTGTGATGGTGTTATCAATGTTGGTCGAGTCCGAATTGCCGGTCGTATCGCCTGATGGCGGGACCGTTTGGCACACTGCCGTCCGGTTGGGGATGCCACCCGGTATCCCTGCGCCGGACCAGTCGATGGCCCGGCTGGGGTCGAGAATCCCGGACCACGCTTGGGTGTAACCAAGCTGGCAAGAGAAACTAATAATTGCCAACAATAAGAAAAGCTTTAATTTCATTCTCAGCCTCACTATAGAAATTGATTCTTTGGATCATTGAATCAATAAAAAGATGAATTAATTACTCAATTAATCCGTGGCAGGACGTAGCAAGAGATTTTAGCACAGCCCGTGGAGTTACAGCTTATCGCCTGGAGCTCCGCTAAGCTCGTTTGCGTGTGAGTTTGGCCTCGCGAAACGCGGCCGCGAAGTAGAAACACGGCTTCAGCGTCCATTAGCTAGAAATCTAAGTACCTCGTGAGTAAACATCGGCGTATTGCTAGCAAAACTTTAGCCTTCCCGGTGCGCTGCCTACGACCTTGGCCACTGCAGCGGAGATCGTCATCGGCCCGTAAGTCCTTTGTCTTCTATCTTGCCCTGGCAAGCTCTGCGCCGTTCAAATTTCAGGGGCTTCTGTTACTCTAAGCAAATAGAAGACGCTGCAGCGTCAATTGCGGAGGGCCGGTTTCGTGCCGCATTGCCAACTCTGGTCAACGGCAGCAGAATGCTGAAAAAGTGCTCGGAAGGGTGGTGTTTCAACCCCACCGGAAAGAAAGCAAAAATAACTCTTTCATTTTCTTTATCGCGTTCCACGGCGGGGTTAACACCCCCCTTCCGGTGCAGGCGAAAGCGTTTCCCGGCATCCTGGTTAGGAAATGAAGTCGTTGGGCAGCACGCTTATTATTGAGTTTTTGAACCTTGCGGGCACTCCGCGTGGATCTTCTCATGAAAGGAGAATCTGCATCATGGCTTTGAATGGCTCGGATATTCAGAATTGGGGGGAAGAGAATGCTAAACTTCATCCTCGCGACATTCTGGCGTTTGCGCTCGAGAACTTTTCATCACACATCGGCGTCAGCTTCAGCGGCGCTGAAGACGTTGTGCTGGTGGACTTGGCGGTGAAACTCGGCGGCAGTTTCAGAGTATTTTCGCTGGACACTGGACGGCTGCATCCGGAAACGTACCAGTTCCTGGACAAGGTGCGCGAGCACTATGGCATCCCCATTGAGATTTTCTTTCCGCGCTCCGAAGAAGTGGAGAAGTTTGTGCGCGAAAAGGGCCTGTTCTCGTTCTACAAAGACGGGCACAAAGAGTGTTGCACTCTGCGCAAAGTCGAGCCACTCAAGCGCGCTCTGTACGGACTCGATGCCTGGGTCACGGGACAGCGGCGCGATCAGAGCCCCTCAACACGCAATCACGTCGCCGTGGCGGAAATCGACCGCACGTTCTCGAACGGCCGCCAGTTGGTGAAGTTCAATCCACTGGCCAACTGGACTTCACAGGATGTTTGGAGCTACATCCGGGAGAACGGTGTACCCTACAATCCCCTGCATGAGCGCGGATTCGATTCCATCGGCTGCGAGCCTTGCACGCGCCCTATCCTGCCCGGGCAGCACGAGCGCGAGGGCCGCTGGTGGTGGGAAGAGGCGACCAAGAAAGAATGCGGCCTACATGCGGGAAACAGTCTGGGAACGGCTCACGCCCAAGCAGGATGAGTTTGATCCGGTGCCAATGATTCCACGCGCTGCGCTTCATGGGTACGTCACCAAGAATGTGCCTCCAACGGCCATTGTGTCCGGCAACCCAGCAAAGGCCGGTTCCTCAACAACTACTCTCGCTCGCAAAATGAGGGATTTGAAAGGTTGCGAATATTCGACGGCTCGCCCCCTCCTTGCAGCACCATCATGCCACCTCCAGGACCGCGTCGTTAGGCATTTCCGCTGATGAATATCTGGATCGATTTAGATAATTCTCCAC
>JBOGJX010000378.1:0-11318 GCA_050745285.1 Terriglobia bacterium | reverse complement strand
GCTGTACACCGCATCGTGCTGAGACACAGGCAACAATTAGGGCGCATACATCAAAATCAATGTATGCGCCACCCGCGTCTGAAGCCATTCCCTGACGCGCCGCTATCGGACTTAATCTTGTAACGTTAAATCCTCAACGGGTTTTCCAGCCAATAGATGGTGAGGCCGGTCAGGAGTTTGGGGAAGAAATCAGTGGATTTTTGCGGCATCACGCCGCCCGCGAAGGCGATCTCCCGCACCGCGTCAATGGGCGTGGGGTTCAGCAGGAAGCAGATCTGCGACTGGCCCGAGTCCACTTCTCCCACCGCATCGTCAAGGCCCCGCACGTAGCGCAGGTTTTTTTCATCCTTCACGTCCTCAAGGCTGATGCCGAGGCCGCGCTCGATCAATAGTCGATGGAGAATGACCACATCCAGGCGACGCTGCCCGGCGGAGAGTTCGGGCAGCGCCTGAGCGAGGTCGAAATCAGCGCGAAGGCTGAGCAGCGCGAGTTTGCCACGGCCCGCATAGGCTGCGAGAGAGGGCTGATGACGTCCACTCGCCGCGAGCATCCCCTGCAGCGCCTTTCCGCCGTTGGCGAGCGCGGCCGAAGCATCAACTTCCTTCCAATCGAAAGTCCCTTTTACTTGCAATGCGAATTTTGCCCAATCGAACGCCGCAAGGCTATGCACGACGCGGTGCGTGGGAAGGATGGTAAGGCCATCCGTCTCCATGCGGATGAATGTGGCCATCACGTAGTCCGCGCGGCCGTCATAGCCGGGCTCAGCGCGCCGCAGGTTGCGATAGGCAAGAGCGGTCTCGTAGCGATGATGCCCGTCGGCAATCACCAGCTTTTTATCTTTCATCCCCTGGATGACCGGCTCGATGGCGGGAGCCTTCGTGATTTGCCAGACAGAATGCTTTGTTCCGTGCTCGTCGTTCATCGATTCCCATGGCGCAGATTTTGTGTGGGCAGCGAGAGTGGCTTCCACCGTGCCCTCGAGATCGCTATAAAGGAAGAAAACTTGTCCGTAATGAGCCTGCGTTTTCTTCAGCAGCTCCATACGGTCCGCTTTGGGGCCGGAAAGCGTTTCTTCGTGCCGGTGGACCACGCGCGCGGAATATTCCTCAAGCTTTAGAAGCGCGATGAAGCCCCGGCGCTCTCTGGTGATGCCTGGCTGGCCAGGCAGCGCGTACGTTTGCGAATACGGATAGATTCCCGGCTCCGGCGTGGAAACCAAAACACGGTCTTTAGTCCAGCAATGAAGGTCATGAGCGGCGCGCGTGTAAACGCTGTCCTGCGGCGTGTCTGCCGGCGTCTCCTTGCCGCGGATCACGCGCACCAGGTTATAAGAGCTGGTGGAATAGTAGCGTGCTTGCATCTCCGGCGAGATTTTGTCGTAGGGCTGCGTGATCACGGAGGAGAGATCGTTGATCTTTTCCGGGTTGTAATAAAGCGCATGAAATGGGCGGATATCGGCCATGTGGGTTTAATTCCTCTCGCTTAGGATAAATTACCAAACTACCACAGAGGGCGCGCGGCGGTCGACAGGCGGAAGGCGAAGGCAGCCGCCGGCGATTGCCAGGAGAGGCGCCCTTGACGGCAAGCATCGCTCTTGGCCCGCGTCCTTGGGCCGATGTCGCACAGCGCGGCCGTGGGGGAAAGCAGATTCTTCGCGGAGTTTACCGTGAGCCTCTTCGCTCCGCTCATAGCGATTCGGAGAGGAGCGAATCGGCCCAGAATGACACGTCATTAAAACCCGGCAAAGAGCAAGAATCTACGAGCTTGCAGAACGCCGCAGAGGTTTGTAACCGGATGACTGCGATCTCCCGCCATATGATATCATTGTGATATCAGGAGGAAGGAGCGCCAGGATGGCCAATACAACGGTCCGGAACATTCCCGAACAGAACTACGAATTGCTCCGGCGAGAAGCGCGGCGGCGGCGGTCAAGCCTCAACGCGGAAATTCTGGACGCGATCGAGCGCAAGGCGGAAGAAATACGACGGCGCAAGACAGCAGGCAAGGCGATGATCAGGATTGATAAGCTCCGAGCGGAGATTGCAAGGAAATACCCCAATCAGCCTGATAGCGTCGACCTCATTCGCGAAGACCGGGATGGCCGGTGAATCTTGTTCTCGATGCCAGCGTGGCGGGGAAATGGCTCTTGGAAGAGTCCGGTAGTGACAAGGCAAGGGCCGTGTTTGAAAAGTGGAATAGTGGCCATTTGGAGTTGATTGCTCCCGCTCTGCTTTTAGCCGAGGTTGCCAGCATGCTTTGGAAGCGCGCCGTTCGAGGCCTCATTCCGGGCGGCAAGGCGCTGCAGCTTTTCGAGGGCTTCACCAAACTCAGGCTTGACTTAGTGCACATCGAAGGCTTGGCGGGTTCAGCGCTGCAGTTGTCTGTTATATACCGGCGTCCGTTTTACGACTGTCTGTACGTGGCCTTGGCTCTTGAAAGACATTGTGACGTGCTGACAGCAGACGAGCGGCTTTTCCGGTCCTTTAGTCCAAGGCTGCAACAGGTCCGGCTCTTGAAGGATTGGAGTCTCGATTCATGAGTCTCTGCCAGATTCGCCGCATCCAATGATTGTGAAATGATGAGGGTGATTTAAGAACTTTATGTGGAACAACTTTAAAACCACGATATTGCTGGCGGGGCTTACGGGGCTTCTTCTTGCCATTGGGCAGCTTTGGGGCGGACGGCAGGGGCTGACCATCGCGCTGATTTTCGCGGCGGTGATGAATCTGGGCAGCTATTTTTTTTCGGATAAGATTGCCATTGCCTCGAGCGGCGCCAAGCCGATCGCGCGCGAGGAGAATCCGCGCATCTACCAGATCGTCGAGCGCCTCGCGGCCAAGGCTAATATTCCCGTACCCAAGATCTACATGATCCCGACCGACTCGCCGAACGCTTTTGCCACGGGCCGCAATCCCAATCACGCCTCCGTGGCGGTAACGCACGGCATTCTTGAGTTGTGCAACGATACGGAGATCGAGGGCGTGCTCGCGCACGAACTCGGCCACGTGAAAAATCGCGACATCCTGATCAGCGCCGTCGTTGCTACGGTTGCGGGCGCGATCACTTATATCGCGCAGATGGTCATGTGGGCGGAAATGTTTGGGGGATTTGGTGGCGGCGGCAATGACCGCGAGGGGGGCGGGGGTATGTTTTCGGCGTTGGCCATGATCATTGTGGCGCCGCTGGCGGCTACCCTGATTCAACTGGCCATCTCTCGCTCGCGCGAATACGAAGCGGATTCGACGGGCGCCCACATTACCGGCAACCCACAGGGTCTCGCGAGCGCCCTCGAAAAAATCGATCAGTGGTCCAAGCGCATTCCGATGCGTGTCTCGCCCTCCACCGCGCACCTCTATTGCGCCCAGCCGCTCACCAGCGGCCAGGTTTTCTCCGCCCTATTCTCCACCCATCCGCCCATCCAGAAGCGTATCGACCGGCTGCTGAATGGAAGATATTAATTTACAGTCGCTCAAGTCGCAAAGCGACACCCGCAAAGCATGATAGGGCTCAGGAAGGGCATGGCTTTGGCCGTGCCGTCGGACCATGCGTTTGACCTTCTTCCGCTCTCCTAACGGAAATTTTCGGAGCAGTCGGTCATGCGCTTTGCGACACCCACAAAGCATGAAAATAAGGCGTAGGGGCGCTGCTTGCTGCGCCCGGGCACGCCATGGCGTGCCCCTACGAAGGACGGCGCACAAGTCATTAATCCAACACACAAGCAGATTCTGCGCGGAGTTTACCGTGAGCCTCATCGCTCCGCTCAGAGCGATTCGGAAAGGAGCGAATCGGCCCAGAATGACCACTCAAAATGCCTTTCCCCCGCTGTTTGCTCAGCGCGAACCTTCAGGCAGCGCCCCGATAATCGGCGCCTGGAGCGCCAGCACGCGCTGGACTTGGCTGTCCCATACCGGCCACTCATGCTTTCCCGGAACTTCGCAATAATGGTAAGGGATGCGATATTCGGAGAGAATATGCACGAAATCCCGGTTCATTTGCAGCAGCTCGTCCGAGGAGCCGATCGCCAGGTAGAGGTCCGGTAGCTCGGAAACAGGAATCTCCCGGATCAACTCGAAGGGATCGTTGGCGCGCCGCTGCGGATTATTCAGGGGGCCGAAATCCTCTTTGATTACCTCGTGAATCGGATTGTTGACGGGCAGCGCTTCTTCAAAGGCCGGTTGGGCGGAAGCCAGAACGCCACTCAGACTGGCCGCGGCAGCGAAGAGCTGGTGGTATTTTAGTCCCATCAGCATCGCGCCGTACCCGCCCATGGAAAGCCCGGCAATGGCGCGGCCTTTTCGAGACGGCACGGTGCGGTAGTGGCTGTCAACGTAAGGGATCAGATCGTCGATGATGTAGCTCTGCCAGCCCAACTTCGGGTTTGCGGAATTATCCACGTACCAGCCGTTCTCATCCTCCGGCATCACGATGATTTCCTCGTAATGTTTGGCGTATTCTACAAGGCCGGTCTTGGTGGCCCAGTCCGAATAGTGACCCGTGTATCCGTGCAGGAGATAGAGCACGGGGAAGCGCCGCGTGGTGGTGGCATAGTCATGCGGCAGGATGACGTTGAAGCTCACTTGCGCGCCGCCGAGATGCGCGGGGCTGAACGCCACCGTTTCGTAATCTTTGGCCGCGGCAGACACGGCCAGTGTCATCAGTAGCGACAAGCACGCGACGGTTATGCCCGGCCCCGCGCCTCGCCGCCGGCCCGGTTGCCCGAACCGTTGAACGAGCTGACCGAGGCCTTTGAGAAAGGCTCCCGCCACGGCATCGAGCGCCTCGCGCAATCTTGCAATGCGTTGGTCATTCACGGCACACACTCCTCCCCGGCCTGACTTCAGGTGGCAGCCCGGAACCCAACATCGTAACGGTCCCCGGACAGCTTTTCAACCTGTTTGGTAATTGGGTGATTTCGTAAAATCATTTATAAGGATCTGCTCCCCGTCCATCCCTCACCGTCTACCTTTTCAGCGTGGCACGGAGCGCTGTCGCTTGGGCGCCCCCTTGCAGGGGCGCAGCTTGTTGCGTCGGACCACGGCAAGCCGCGCCGGGCCAAAGCGGGAGCAAGCTCTCCCCACTCCACAGCCTTGATTTCCCTCTCACAGAATGCTAGCCTACAAAGCGGTTCACAAGATAATGCGCGTCCTTATCCGGCCTCTGATCATTACGCTTTTTCTCTCGCTTGTAGCCCCGGCGCTCACGTGTGTAGCGGAGGCCGCGCCCTCGCCGCAGACGATGGCTTGCTGCCGGGCAATGAAGAACGCCTGCCACAAGAATCAAACTCAACGAAGCTGCTGCCTCCACCAAGCGTCTGTCCCCGCGCAAAGCGCTTTCATTCCCGCCTCGCGCGTGAAGGCCGCTCCGCCCACCCTTTCAACCGTGGCGATCCTTCCACCCGCGACGCTGGCTGGGCTGCCACGGAGCTTTCCAGCTTGGCTTACGCGTGGGGCTGATGGCCACTCCCCACCCTCTGCTGCGTCCTTGTACATTCTCCATTCCATCCTGCTGATTTAGTCCCCTCTTTTCCAACCGACTCCACGCGCCCGCGCGCGGTGCACCGCCTCCCAGAAATGGCGTAGGGGCGCTGCTTGCTGCGCCCTTGGGCACGCCATGGCGTGCCCCTACAAATATTCCTCTCCTGGGTCAGGAGGGGAATCGCGTCAACGATATTTCTAGCAGTAAGCAGCAAGGCCGCAGAATGTGAAAAGTTTCACGCAGTTCGGGAGGTTTTTGCAATGCCAATTCGCACCACTCTCTTCGCTATTCTTCTGACCGTAGCAGGCCCATTTACTGGTTTCTGCCAGCGTGCGGGTGCTCCTATTCAAACAAGGGGCCAGGTTCCCATCCTCTGGAGAACACCGGCGCGCCTTCGCCAGCGACTCAACTCGCGGCGAGGGACGATTGAGATTGGTAGCCAGGGGGTCGAATTCCGCGCGGCCAAAGGGCCATCCCTCAAATGGAGCTTTGTGGACATCCAAAGCTTCTACGTCTCCCGGCACAGACTTGAGATCAGGGGATACGCGAGCCGAGGCTGGCGCTTGCCCGGCGAGAAGGCCTATCGTTTTGATCTTTCGCGAGCCGTTCCGCCGGAGGTGGCTGCGTCTCTTGCGGCGCGCGTCGGGAAGCCGTCGCGGAACGGCGATCCCAACCCTCACCTGCCAGCCTATGCCTCGATTCCTGCGCGCCATTCCACGCGCACGGGAGGCAGCAACGGAACGCTTCGCTTCAACCGGAAAGGCATCGACTACGTGTCAGGGCGCGACAGCCGAAGCTGGCGCTGGGCGGATATCCAGACCCTGGCCCACCCGTCTGCTTATCAATTCACCGTGGGCGGATACCGCGAAACATACAGCTTCGAGCTGAAGCAACCCATGCCTCAGGCTCTATTTGACCGCCTCTGGGACGCCGTCTATGGCCGCGGCATGCAACTTTCGGCAGGGCGCCGGGCGAAGTAGAAGTCAGGAGATTAATGAAAGGAAAATCACGCTTATGCGAAGGCACGGCATCCATCTCGCGGTTGTTATTCTGGCCTTGTTACCGGTAAATCTGCCCCTATGTAGTGCGCAACTACCACGACCCCCGGCGATCTCCTCCGGCGCCCCCAGTTCGCCGGGCGCAACACCCTTGGTCGCGCTGGTCACTGAAGCGGAGCACAACAACCCGCGCGTTATCGCAGCGCGGCGTGCCTGGCAGTCGGCCACGCAGGTTCCATCCCAGGTCTCGACTCTGCCCGACCCCGAAGTAACGGTCCAACAGTTCAGCGTCGGCAGCCCTCGCCCGTTCGCAGGTTTTACGAATAGCAACTTCGCGTACATTGGGTTCGGCATTTCGCAAGACCTGCCCTATCCCGGCAAGCTGCGACTGCGCGGCGAAATCGCAACCCGCGATGCCGTTGTCGACCGGGACCAACTTGAGCTCGTCCGCCGCGGGGTGATCGAGCAGTTGAAAGCCACTTACTTCCAGCTCAGCTACATTCAGCAGACGCTCGGCATTCTGCATCGCGACCAAAAATTACTGGCCGAGGTTGAGAAAATCGCGGAAGCACGCTACCGGGTGGGTCAAGGTAACCAGCAAGATGTGCTCAAAGCGCAATTAGAAGAGACCAAGCTGCTGCCCGAGATCGCTTTACATCATCAGGCGATGGGAACGCTCGAAGCGCGCTTGAAACAGCTTCTGAACCGCCCCACGGATTCGTCCGATCTCACCGTTGAGACCCTTACCGAAACCCCGCTTCCTTACACCGTGGACCAACTGATGGCTCATATTCGCAGCGGAAATCCGGACGTCGACGCGGAGCAGCAACGAGTGCGACAGCAGGGCTTGCAGGTGGCGCTCGCGCACAAGGACTTTTATCCGGACTTCAACGTGCAATACATGTGGCAGCACACTGCCGAACAGTTTCGCGATTACTACATGCTGACTCTTGGCGTTCGGGTTCCCATCCACTGGCGCCGGAAGCAGAGGCCGCGCCTGGCCCAGGAGGTTGAAGAACTCAGCCGCTCGCGCCACTCGTATGAAGCGCAAGTACAGCAATCCTACTTCGATGTCCGCGATCAATATCTTGCCGTTGAAACTGACGCGCACGTGCTCACGATCTACCGCCAGGGCTTAATCCCTCAAGCGGCGGCTGCGTTTAACGCGGGATTAGCGTCCTATCAGACCGGGCGAGAAGACTTTCAGACGCTGCTCGATTCCTTCCGGGACGTTTTGAACCTGGATATCGAGTATTGGCGGACGCTGGCCGGCCACGAGACTGCGTTAGCGCAGTTGGAAAAACTGACGGGAATAACCCTGCACTGACCGCGCGAGGCCGTGGTTATATGCGCGCCGGGATGCGGAGGGGGCAGGCGGATCGTTTATAGGAAGACGAAAGCTGGAGCTTAAAGCGCACAAGGAGTTTTGAGCCATGAAAAATTATCGCACGGCGTTCCTGGTTGCGTTGTTCGCAGCTATCCTGCTCGCGGCCGGGCTGGGTTTCGTCGGGTGGAGAAGCTATGGCCGCCGCCCGAGAGGCGCCGCATCCCAGCCCATGAACACTACATCCTCTGTGTCTGGAGACGGGAACGCGGGAGCGAAACCGGCTCCGGCCCCTGAAGGCCAGAGTGGCGCTCCAGCGGCTCCGGCGGCTCCGGCGGAGACACCACTCGCTCCGATTCAACTTTCGCCCCAGCGGCTGCAAAGCATCGGGGTGAAGACGGGCGTAGTGGAAGAGAAGCCTGTCTCGAACGACCTCCGCACCGTCGGGAATGTTGACGTAGACGAGCAACTCCTGTCATCTGTGCAGCTTCGCTTCGCCGGTTGGATCCAGGAGGTGTTTGCGAATTATACGTATCAGTATATCCGCAAAGGGCAGCCGCTCTTCACTATATACAGTCCCGACCTCGTGACGACCGAGCAGGAATACCTGATCGCGAAGCAGAACAAAAACCTGCTTGCCGCGAGCACGGTGCCCGGCGTGGCGTCGGGAGCCGCTTCCCTTCTAAATTCAGCCTCTGATCGACTCCGACAGTGGAATGTGCCGGAGCGCGAGATAAAGCGCCTCCAAGCCACCGGGCAGGTCCTTCGCGAATTGGAAATCGATTCGCCGGTTTCAGGCTATATTACGGACCGCAACGTCTTGCCTAACCAATACGCACAGCCGGAAACGCGGCTTTACACCATCGCCAATCTCTCAACCGTGTGGGTCTACGCCAACGTTTTTCAAAACGAAATCGGGCAGATTCGCTTGCGTGACCCCGCCACCGTCACGGTGGACGCCTATCCGGGACGCACTTTTTATGGCCGCGTGGATTACGTCTGGCCGCAGGTGGACCCCGTGACCCGCACGGTCAAAGTGCGGCTGGTATTCGCCAATCCCGGCCTGAAGCTGACGCCGGGTATGTTTGTGAACGTTACCATGAATATCCCGTTGGGCCGGCACGTGGTGATCCCGGCCTCGGGCGTCTTCCAGACCGGCACGCAGAACATCGTCTTTGTGGATCATGGCGGAGGGTATTTTGAGCCTCGCAATGTGGAGCTTGGGCCCCGCGCTGGCGATGAGTTTATCGTCCTTAAAGGGCTGAAGTCTGGCGAGCATATTGTGACCTCGGCGAACTTCATGATTGATTCGGAAAGCCAACTTCAGGCGGCAATGGGGTCGTTTGCCCCGCCCCCGCCGGGCGCGGGAGCGGCGGCCGCGATGAATGCTCCGGGTAGACGGGCTACAGTCGAGTTCACCACAAGTCCCTCTCCCCCTCATAAAGGAAGCAATGCCTTCCGCGTGAAGCTCACCGGACCAGACGGCAAGCCAGTCACAGGCGCCGAGGTTACGGTGACGTTCTTTATGCCCGCCATGCCCGCGATGGGAATGGCCGCCACGCGCGCCGTAAGCAAGCTCTCAGACAAAGGGGGCGGCATGTACGAAGGATCGGGAGACCTCAAGACCGGCGGGACCTGGCAGGTGACAGTCGTCGCGCAGAAGAGCGGGCAGATGATCGCCAGCAAGCGGTTGACAGTCGATGCCACGGGAGGGATGTAACGTGATTAATCGCTGGATTGAGTGGTGCGCCCGCAATCGATTCCTGGTGTTTACCGGCACTTGCATCCTGGTGCTCGCCGGCATCTGGTCGATGCAGCATATTCCACTCGATGCCCTGCCGGATATTTCTGACGTCGAGGTCATCATTCACACGCGCTGGGCCGGCCAGCCTCCTAACATCATCGAGGACCAGGTCACCTATCCCATTGTGACAACGATGCTGGCTGCGCCCCGCGTGAAGGCCGTGCGGGCGCAGACCATGTTTGGCGATTCCTACATTTTCGTGGTTTTTCAGGATGGCACCGACCTGTATTGGGCGCGCTCACGCGTTCTTGAATACCTCCAGGAAATTCAAGGCGAGATACCGCCAAACGTCCACCCGGTCATCGGTCCCGACGCCACGGGCGCCGGATGGGTCTACGAGTACGTGCTTGTGGATCACACACACAAATACAGTTTGGCCGACTTGCGAACACTTCAGGAATGGTACTTGCGTTATCAACTCGAAACCGTGCATGGAGTGGCGGAGATAGCTACCATTGGCGGATTCGTCCGCCAGTACCAGGTGAACCTCGATCCAAACAAACTGCGCGCCTACAACATACCTCTTTCCCGCGTGATCGACCGCGTCCGCGCCAGCACCAATGAGGTCGGTGGCCGGCTGCTCGAGCTGGGCGGCGCCGAATACATGATCCGCGGGCTCGGCTACCTAAAGTCACTCAGTGACCTGGCCGAGGTTCCCGTGGCCACGAAAAACGGCGTGCAGGTGCTGGTCAGCGATCTCGGCACGGTTTCCTTCGGCCCGGACATTCGTCGTGGCGTGGCGGAATGGAACGGCCAGGGAGAAACCGTGGGCGGCATTGTGGTCATGCGCTACGGGATGAATGCGCAGGACGTGATCAACGGCATCAAAAAGAAGCTGGCGGAAATCAAACCCTCACTGCCGCCTGGAATCGAGATCAAAGCCGGATATGACCGCTCCGGGCTGATTCAGGCCTCCATCGGCACGCTGAAGCGCGATCTTTTGGAAGAGATGATCGTCGTCAGCCTGGTGATCATCATCTTTCTCTTCCATTTCCGCTCGGCGCTGATCCCCATCTTCACGCTTCCGATTGCAGTCATTGCTTCCTTCATTCCGATGTACTACCTCCACGTGAGCTCCAACATCATGTCGCTGGGCGGGCTGGCGCTTGCGATTGGAATTTTGGTGGACGCAGCCATTGTCATGGTGGAGAACGGATACCGCCACCTTTCCGAGCGCGAATCGCCTTCCCCTGCACCTTCGCCAGAACACCGGCGATCAGACAACGCCACGAATCAAGCCGATGGTCCGCGTGAGACGGGCGTCACAGCATCGCCGACGCCGGTGACGGGTCGCGAGCGGCGCCGCATCCTTACCGATGCCGCCAAGGAAGTCGGACCCGCCCTCTTCTTCTCGCTGATCATCATCGTAGTGTCGTTCCTGCCCGTCTTCCTCCTGCAAGCGCAGGAAGGGCGCATGTTCAAGCCACTAGCCTGGACCAAGACGCTGGCCATCAGCTTTTCGTCGATATTGTCCATCACCCTGGTTCCGGTCCTCATGCTGATTTTCATCGGCGGCAAGCTGCGGCCGGAATCCCGAAACTCCGTCTCACGCTTCACTCAGGCAATTTACCTTCCGATTCTCCGCCTCTGCCTCCGCTACCGCAAGACGGCGGTGCTCCTCAGCCTGGTGTTGCTGATTCTGGCCTATCCGCTGGCGCGACGCATAGGCAGCCAGTTTATGCCGCCGCTCTTCGAGGGATCGGGGCTCTATATGCC
>JBOGJX010000377.1:0-4135 GCA_050745285.1 Terriglobia bacterium | reverse complement strand
GCCGCTCGCGGTACGAAAGGGGGAACCGAAGGAACCGCCGTTTTCGGCGGGGTTAAAACCCCGCCCTTCCGCGAGTGCCAATCGTTTCATGAATAATCCGGGCTAGGCGTCTTCCGCCGGGAGGCCTTCGAGCGCTGCCTCGATCTCGCTCTGGGCGTGCATGTTCCCCTGCCGCCGGTTGACCTCGACACCCTTCTTGAAGATTTCCCTTGCCTCTTCCACCTGACCCAGGTTTGTGAGGAGCATTCCAGCCTGCAGATAGGCGGCGGCATACTCCGGCTGGTGCGCGAGCAAGTGTTGGAACTGTTCCAGCGCCTGCTCCGGCTGCCCGGCGCGCGAGAACTCAAGGGCCAGCGCATACCGGGCAAAAGAGTTCTCCGGCGAGCTTTGAAGGGTTTGCTGCAAGATTTCGATGCGTGATGGTTCCATGCGGGATTCCTGTCTTTGAGAACGTAGGTTGTTTGCCGCTGCGGTTCCGAATCCACGGCCCCGGCCCGCGAAACGCAGCGAATCACGGACGTGCGCATAACACAGCGCTATCAGTTCCAGTTGTGTGCAAGGGCCTAAGTGAAATAGTATAGGCACTCAGCTCGCGAAAGGCAAAAAAGTGTGTCGATGGGTCGCCGGAGAGTGTGGTGTAGCGGCGCCCAGCGCGAATCCGGTCCGTAGGGGCGCTGCTTGCCGCGCCCAAAGATCTGGGACGCACAATGGCCAAAGTAAAGGGAAGAACGGTCGAAGAATCGAAAGTGGAGATGATGGAGGTGGTGCTGCCCAATGACGCCAACTTGCTGGGCAACATTCTTGGCGGAAAGGTGATGCACCTGATCGACATCGCCGGCGCAATCGCCGCGCACCGGCATTCGCGGTTTCAGGTGGTCACGGCGTCGGTGGACAGTCTGGATTTTCTGCATCCGGTGAGAGTGGGGCAGATTATCATGTTACGCGCCTTTGTCACTCGCGCCTTTCATACTTCCATGGAAGTTGAAGTGAACGTCTACCTTGAGGATTACGTCGAGGGCGAACGGCGGCAAACGAGTTCGGCGTTCCTTACTTACGTAGCCCTGGACGACTCGGGAAAGCCCGCGGTTATTCCGCCGCTGCTGCCTCGTACCACCGAAGAGCGCCGGCGCTACCGTGAAGCCCTGGAGCGTCGGCGCCGGCGCCTCGCTCTCGCCGCGCGAACGCATCGCCGGTATTTTGACCGGGAAGTAAATCGTTGACTGATGGAAGCGCGGTCACGCCAGCCTCTCTGCGCGCCGGTTGCCGTTCGGTAAACGCCGCGCTTTGAGCGTGGGTAGGCTTTCCTTGCCACACATACTCGTCGAGGATGAACAGGAGACATGCGATGAAAATCAAACGGAACAAGATATTCTCGGGAACCCCTTGGGAACCCCTGGTAGGGTACGCGCGCGCCGTGCAGGTGGGAGAAGTGGTTTATGTCTCCGGAACCACCGGCACCGATCCTTCCGGCAAGGTCCTTGCGCCCGGCGACGTTTATGCCCAATCCGCGCAGGCCATCCGCAATATTGAAAACGCGCTCAAGCGTCTGGGACTCGGGCTCGAACACGTCGTCCGAACCCGAATCTACCTCACCCCGATTGACCGCTGGCAGGAAGCCGCCAAGGCACACGCCGAATTTTTCGGCCAGATACACCCGGCCACCACGCTGGTTGGCGTCGCGCGCCTGATTGATCCGGAAATGCTGGTTGAAATTGAGGCCACGGCTGTCCACTAAGACAGCTAGAGATGGCTGAAACGCGGCGGGGACGCAGCAAGTTGTAGCGCAGAGTTTTGTTTTTAAAACTCTGCGGCTTTTCTCAGGCCCGGACAAAAGATGTAGCGCAGAGTTTTGCCTTTAAAACTCTGCGGCTTTTTTCTCTGCACCGAGCGAAAATCCGCAGACCCGAAAAACGCGGGTCTGCGCTACACCTGCTTTTTCCTATGGTTCCGGGGGAAAAGCCGCAGAGTTTTAAAAACAAAACTCTGTGCTACACTACGCTTCCCGTGAAGGGTGGCATGCAGCAATCCACGGGGCATATATCATGATGCGGCCCCATATTTCCTAGCGCGGGCCGCGGAGATCCGGGGTCAATCCTTTCCAGGATTAATTCACGAATCATGCAGATGAATTCGGGATGGGCGCTGGGCGTTCGAGCGCGAACGTAGTTTAAACCCAGCCGTTGGCAAAGGCCCCTAGCCTCGGTATCAAGATCGTAGATGATCTCCAGGTGATCGGAAATAAATCCCACCGGAAGAATCAGGACGTCCTTGCTTTCTCCGCTTTCTCGATCGCCCGCAATCTCGCGCAGATGGTCGTGAATATCAGGCGTGAGCCACGGTTGGGTTGGCGAGCCGCTGCGGCTTTGATAGACCACGGGGCCAGTGCAACGCCCCAGGCCTTCGGAAATCAGGTGGCAAGTCTCTTCGAGCTGCTGAGTGTAGGCGCAATGGCTTGCCATGGCCAGAGGAATACTGTGGGCCGTAAAGACGAGATGCGCGGCATCCCTTCTCTCCGCAGGAAACTGCTCCAGAGCTTCCTGCGCGCAATCCAACCACGCGCGGATGAATCGCGGATGGTTATAAAAGACGCGCAGCTTATCCACCAGCGGCGCGCCTTCGCCCGCGTCGCGGCGAGCCTGCTCGATGTTTTCCCGGTATTGGCGGCAGCCTGAGTAGGAGCTGTAAGCGGACGTGACGAACGCCAAAGCCTTGCGGATTCCATCCGCCGTCATCGCCCGCAATGTGTCGGGAAGCAGCGGATGCCAGTTGCGATTCCCCCAGTAAACGGGCAGCGCGGGGCCGTTTGCCGCGAGCTCAGCTTCGACGGCCCGGATGAGCTCGCGGTTCTCATCGTTGATGGGGCTTCGCCCGTTGAAATCGTAATAGTGCGCCGCCACTTCGAGCATCCTCTCACGGGGAACATTCCTGCCGCGCAGCGTGTTCTCGAGAAAAGGAATTACGTCCTCGTTCTTCTCCGGACCGCCAAAGGAGACGACCAGGAGCGCGTCATATTTCATATCCATCGTCCTGGTTCAAGAATGGCACGTGATGGCCCTTCGTCACAAGCAGCTGGCGGCAGGAAGATGTAGCGCAGAGTTTTAACCGCAAAACTCTGCGCTACAAAGACGCCCGTTGCCGCAACGCGGCATCCCGGCCACCGTCATTCCCGCGAAAGCGGGAATCCACGTGTCGGCAATCAACCTCTTACTGGATTCCCGCTTTCGCGGGAATGACGGGCCTCCTATCCCCCTTGCCGCTTCACGGCGCCCTTCCATGACAAAAATTGGCGAGGTGGAGAAATTCCATGCGGCGCTGATTTAGGTCTAATTTCAAGCTCCCGAATAACACGCGCCACTGGTTCGGGTTAACACGATGGTAAACGAACTCTAATCTTCGCAAGTTTGGCGCGTGAGTTGCTCTTGGGTAACGTGCCATCGCGACTGGTCGCGAATGGACACTCTGCTGGGAGGAAGTCTAATGAAAAGAAATTCCAAAGGTTTTTCGCTGATTGAGCTTTTGATCGTTGTGGCGATCATCCTGATCATCGCGGCCATCGCTATTCCGAACTTGCTGCGATCGAGAATCGCGGCAAACCAGGCCTCCGCCGTGGGTTCTTTGCGCACGATTAACACGGCTGAAGTGACTTATTCATCTACCTACAACACGGGCTACACTGCCCTGTTATCGAATCTTGGCCCGCCCGCTACGGCGGGAGCGGCGACTGCTACCGCCGCCGACTTGATTGATAGCGTGCTATCCGGGACGGCTCCTGCCTCGACTACCCCCACCAAGAGTGGCTATACTTTCACTTACACGCCTGCCACTCTCGTAGGCACGACGATACCTGGGTATACTTGCACCGCGACCCCCGCCGGCGCCGTGGGGCAGCAGGGCCAGAATATGTACTTCACGGACGGGTCGAATGTGATTCGCTTTGACACCTCAGGCACAGGGGCAACCGCAGCCAGCACGCCGATCGGGTAAGCAACAGCAGTGTTGCTTGACGAAAGTCTGTTAATATCCTGGGGGAGTTTCTAAGAAACTCCCCCATTCCTTTTTTGACGGACCTGTAGCGGCGGCGTCCCTGCCGCCGGATTTTATTGGTAAAGATCGGCGGCAGGGACGCCGCCGCTAC
>JBOGJX010000376.1:0-4910 GCA_050745285.1 Terriglobia bacterium | reverse complement strand
CGGATTAAAGTAGAACGCCGCGAGCGTCAGCAAGCGCAGGTCCCAGGTCTTGGGTGGCCATGCGATCGGGCGCCCCATGCTTTGTACAATGAATTGCTTCAAGCCGGGATCATTCAGGGTTCGCGCTTCAAGGCTGGCTGCCGTCATCGCGGTGGCAAGCGGCGCGGGCTTGTAGCGCTGGACCGCGCATCCTCCCATGGCGAGGACGCCAACCATCCCGAGAAATGTTCCCAGTCGAATGTGTTTCATGCCAAAATTCCACAGGGCATAGCTCAAAGTTTTGCCTTTGAAACTCCGCGCCGCGCGGTTCCTGCGGCCAAACGAGCCGTGCTTGCCGCAAGGCGCCGCTACCGAAGGAGTGCCGCAGAGTTTGAAAAATAAAACTTTGCATTGCAAGGTCGTAATTTTTTTTAAATATGCTTTTTAGGCTGACCTAACCCGGCCGTTTGCTGTCGCCCCCGCGAAAGCGGGGGTCCATTGCTTTGGATTTCCGCTTTCGCGGGAATGACGGCGGTCAGCTACATCGTGCCATTGGGAAACTGCGAGAGCGGGGCGCGTGCCACCGCCGCAACCGCGGTCTTCAGGCGGACCGCAGCCCAGGCATGACTCCGCAGGCGCAGTCGAAAGAGATTTGGTTATGCCTAAATCCGAAGCGGGACGGGCGGTGAATGGATGGGGGTCGCAAAAAGAGGGATGAACAATGGGTGGAAAGAGAAGTTCAAGACCAGCGGCAGGTAACGCCAAAGGCTTGCGGGTCTGAGGCGGGAGCAGTGCTTGCGAAACTTCCGAAAGAGTGTCAGTGCAAAGCCAAAGCCGGCGGCAAACAGCGCAATGCCGCCACCAGCGTTAAAAAGAACATCATGCACTTCCTCCAGCGGAGGATCCCAGAAGTCAACCATCTCGCACACTGGGCCGCACAGATACCACCCCAGCCAGAACAAGACGAGCACTCGGATTGCCCTGTGCCTCATACGCCAAAGTCTACTTCAGCCGAGGGGACCAAAGCAAGCAAAGAACGACAACCCATAATTCCGGCGGCCTGAGTGCGCTATAGAGTTTCAGCGTGCGTCTATGGGCCCGAGGGAGCCGGGTCCGGAGCTTGAGGCTCAGGCTTGGGCTTGTGGTGTTTAAAGATCGAGATGATCTTCTTGATCACGGATTTCTGAGGTTGTTGCGTCGTCGTCGAGGCAGTAGAGGCGCCGCGTTGCGAATTCTGGGATTGCGCCGGTGACGGTGTGCCTGCGGGCAGCGCATTCCCGTCCGCGGCGGCCGGGAATGCGTTGCCAGAAGGTTGATTGTTCTTCGCGCGTCCAAGCGGGAGAATCTTCCGCAACAAGTTCGTGATCACTGAAGCAGGAGTTTCGGACACGGGCTGCGTGCCGTCGATAAAGACTTCATCGGGTGTCGCCAGAGGGTCATTGGCAGTTAGCAAGGCTGACTTACTGTCAACCGGGGCCGTAATGATGCCGAGGGGTGGATTGAAGGGGTGAACCTTCCGGTAGCCGGGAAGGTGAACGGCCTCCTTCATGAACCCGGTCCAGATGGATAATGCGGAGCTGGCCCCGGTAAGGTTAAGGTCCTGATCGTTGTCATATCCCACCCATGCTGTAGCCAGCAAATTGGAGGTAAAGCCGGAGAACCAGCCATCATGCGACGTTCCGGTTTTCCCCGCTGCGGGGGCATAAAATCCGTGCGCGCGGGCGCCTTCGGCGGTACCGTGGTCAATGACGGTTTCCATCAGGTTCACGCACAGATAACTTACGCGCGGATCAAGAACCCGGCGGGAAACGGCGGGGCTTTGCCAGAGTGTGCGCCCGGCGGAATCCTTAACGGCAAGAATGATGCGCGGTTTCTCATAGACGCCCTCGTTCGAGAAGATCGTGTAGGCCCCTGCAATTTGAAGCGGCGTGGCGTCGTATGCTCCCAAGGCAATCGCCGGCGTTGCCTGGATGCCATTATTGATTCCCGCGGCCATGGCCAGGTTCTTGATTTTTTCGTAGCCCACCATCTGCGCAAGGTTGACGGTAGCTACGTTCAGCGAGAGCGCCAGTGCTTCCCGCACTGTCACATTGCCGTAATACTCTTCCTTGTAGTTTTTCGGCATGTAGGCCTTGCCGCCAAACTGGAACGCGGTGGTGGCTTCGTCGGGCAGGACGGTTGCGGGGGTGATGAGTGGCTGTGAGCCATCCACGGCGGAGCTCAAGGCCGCGGCGTAGACAAAAGGCTTGAAGGAAGACCCTGGCTGGCGCAGCGCCAGCGCATGATTGAGTTGGCTCTGCGCGTAGTTGCGGCCGCCGACAAGGGCCAGAACGTCCGCGGTATGCGGGTCAAGCACCACAAGCGCGGCCTGGGGCTCGTGCGGGGGCGGAGCAGGCGCTTTTTTTCTTGTTCGCGCGGCGATCCTCTTGTCAACTTGCTGCATGCCCAGGTGCACGGCGCTTGCGGCGGCCCTTTGTAAATCGGGATCCAGGGTTGTGTAGATGCGGTAGCTATGGGTGAGCAAATCCTGCTCCGGCAGGTGTGCGACCAACTGGTCTTTGACCATGTCGACGAAATAGGGCGCCTGGCTTCCGCCCACATTCCGCTGCGTCACGCCGAGCGGCGCTGCCATGGCCGCCTTGGCCTGTTCGAGTGTGATGTAGTGATTTGCCACCATCATGTTGAGGACCCAGTTCCGGCGGGCGGTGGCTCGCTTGGGGTACCGGTAGGGGGAATAGAGATTGGGTCCGCGAATCATGCCGGCGAGAAGCGCCACCTCGGGCAGGCTGAGGTCTTTGACGTTCTTGTTGAAGTACGTATCCGCCGCCTCGCCAAAACCGTAGATCGAAAAGCTGCCGCGTTGGCCCATGTAAACCTGGTTCGCGTAAAGCGTGAAGATTTCCTTCTTGCTCAGGCGCTGCTCAAGCAGCATGGCGAGAAAAATCTCATCCGCCTTGCGCTTGAGAGTCTTTTTGGGGAAGAGGAAGAAATTTCGCGCGAGCTGCATGGTGAGCGTGCTCCCGCCCTCCAGCCGCTCATCCGAGCGGATATCCGTGATTGCAGACTCGACCAGCCGGAACACATTGACGCCGTGATGCGAGAAAAAGCGGCGGTCTTCGGCGGAGAGAACGGCGTCCACAAGCGATGTGGGGCAATCGTGGAACCCGATAATCAGGCGCTTGCTGCGGCTCCGATCAAACAGCGTGGTGATGACTTCGGGTTCAAGGTCGAAATGGTCCAGGCGCGAGTCTCGGGACAATTCCCTCACGGCAGTAATTTTTCCATCTCCGAACGTGATGGCCGCGGGGCCTTCCTGATATTGCCCGGCGGCAAAAAAGGAGTCAGGTCCAGGGTAAATCAGCAGCCGGTTTCCCTCGGCGTGGAACGTTCCCACGCCCGAGCCGTTTGGTCCCCCCTGGGAGTAGAGCGCCTTCCGCAGGCGGTCCTCAACCTCCTGTAATGAAATCGGTTCTCCGTTCACAATCGGGGTAGGCGCTGATAGCACAAGGGAGGCGCGCTGAAAAACCTGCCCGCTGAGCCGCTCGTCAACCAAGCGGGAGAACCGCACGTAATAGTGCAGGAAGACGCCGGCAAAGATGAGAAAAAGCGCGCAGAGTGCGGCCAGCAACTCCTTCTTTCGCCGGCGGATGAACCGGCCGAACGAGGAAGCGCCCCGGCGCGAACGATTGGGACGGCGGCTCGGATGAGGTGGTTTTTTTGCCACAGCGTATCAACTAATAGACCGTGCTGGGGGCTGATGCGGAGTCAGAGAAATGCAAGGTCCAGGTGTAAACTTTGAGATCAATTGGAACCGCGTAGTGGACTCGAATGATGATTGAGTTGCCCCCGTTGTCTACTTGAACGTTCCCCGATTGCACCGGAAGGTTCAAATCCGCGGCCTTGGTGGCGACTGCGGCTGGAGCCTCCGCAGGTGCAACACGCTTTACGGCCACTTCCTCTGCGAGGCTGGTAAGGTAATCGTTCAGTTGAAAATTGTCGACGTAGACGGGAACTACCTGGATTCCTATGTAAGCCAACGCGGCCAGAATTACCAGGGTGATGATAAGGCTCAGGTATCCACGACCGGACTCAGTCCACCGGGCAGAGTACTCCAAACCCGGTGAAGCGTCCTCAACCATCAAAATCCTCCCATAATCAGGCCCCGCCTACGTCCCCGAGCTTAGCATTGCGGGTTTGCTTTGTCGAGCGCCAGAAGATTCGTTCCTCGTGACCGGAACTATGTGCTCCATGGGATAGCTGAGGTAGCCACGGCACGAAGTTTGTGCCGAGGGCGTTTGCGCATCTAATACCAACGCATTCAGGAATGTTACAACACCCGGTGGCTTCTCCAGCCCTCTCCTTTCGGGTGGCCGAAGGCCAAGTGAGGGTTTTTAGTTACAGAACGCCCGAAAACGTAACATCACAAATCGCGTTCGTATTAAATGCCCACGGCACACACTTCGTGCCGTGGCTACCCCTTGCGATCCAGCAAGGGCATCGCGATCCGCCATTTCATACCAGCCTGCGACTACCGCCGACCGTTATTTCTTCTCCGCCGGGGTTGCCTGAATCGCCGCGAGGCGAGCCTTGCGGAGCGCAAGCGCGCCCGGCGAGCGTTTTTCCATCCATGCTTCGTACTTCTTTCCGGCGCGCTCCAGGTTTTCAAACTGGTGCGGATTCTTGCTCATTTCACGCATTCCGGTAAGCAGGGGCTCGATCTTGCTCCAAATGGCCCATAGCTCGCCCGTGTTTTCGAAGAAGAGGTCCTCGTTAATCAGACCGTGGTTCAAAATTGAGGCGGCCATTTCCCAGTAGCTTCCCACCATGCGGGAATAGACTTCTTCCTGGCTTCCTTGAGGGTAGCGCTTCATCACGCCTTCCGCCGAGTCCGCCTGAAACCCTGTGATGAACCACGCGCGCGCCGCACGCAA
>JBOGJX010000375.1:0-6494 GCA_050745285.1 Terriglobia bacterium | reverse complement strand
CGGGACACGAAACAGAAGAATCTGGATGTGCTCTAACGGCACGGTTAAAACCGTGCCCTTCCGGGCCTTTGAGTAAAAATTCATCAATACTCTTTAGGTTAAAGCCATGCGCGATTGGGTATACGGGAAGGCCCCCCCTACGGTGTCTCATGCTCTCTTTCCCGTTTGAGCGACGCCGGACCGATCCAGAGGAGCGCGGCGGCATCGATCAGGATATGCGTCACTATACAAGGATAAATGGAGCCACCAAAAACTATCGGCATGGCGAGCAATGCGCCGAGCATTGTGGCTCTCACCACCCCGCTGAATTTCTGATAGGCGTGGCAAAGACCAAAGGCGAGAGAAGAGACGGCCCAGGCGAAAGCGAGGGAATGAAACTGCTGGGCCAGTTGCGGAAGAAGATACCCGCGGTAAACGAACTCTTCGCAAACGCCCGCCGTAGGGGCCACGATCAATAGCGCCCAAACCCTCTCGCTGTGCGTGACGGGAATCAGGCGGGCAACCAGCGGCGCCTCACCGGGCCACCATCCCATCGCTTCGAGAAGAAGACCGATCCCTATTCCGGCAAACGATGCCCCGATCAGACCGCCGGTCCAGCGGGCGCACACGACCCAGGAAGTGACCTTGAATCCCCATAAGGGCGTCGAAGTGAAGGCGATAATCAGCGCGGTGAATATTGCGAGCAGCCATTGTGAGACGACGGCTGAAAAATACAGCGACTTTCGCGGCAGCAGCAGAAGCTCATCCTGCCGTGTCGTGAGGTAAGACATCACCGGGACGGCGGCCACGAGGAACAGCACGAACAGGTCATTGATTGCTCTCGCCATAGTTTCTCTTTGCCCTTTAACAGGCTGCTGAAAGACCCCGCGCAAAGGATGTAGCGGCGATTTACATCACCACAAACCAAGGCCGCCCAATATAATGGTGGCGGCATGAAGCCGCCACGACACGTCTTTCAGCGACCTTTCAGGGGTGGGAAGCGCTCCGCATCAGCGTAGCAGGTAAGACCCGAGGACCGCCCGGCAACGGTCCCGGTAGCTTTCGAGGTCCATCGCTGGGCTGGCCACCATCCATTGGAGGCAGTAGCCGTCTACCAAGGCGCGCAGCGTGCGGGCCGCGTCCTCCGGCTTGACCTGGCGAAACTCTAGCTGCTCGATCCCCTCGCTGATAATCGCCATGTCACGCTGCCGGCATTTCTCAAAGAATGCGGCGAGAAGCGACCGGAATCGTTCCTGGCGAACACTCAGGGCGGCAAAATCAAAGAACACCACGTAGAGCTTGCGGTTGACGTCCGCGCTGTGGAAGAGCACTTCGAGCTCCGCCGCCAACCGCGTACGCGGTGATTGCTGGCCGGAGGCGACTTCATCCAGCGTGCGATCGAGCTGATCGAGCAGCCATTCAAAAACGGAGTAAAAAAGGTCATCCTTGGTGCGAAAATAGTATAATGCGCCGCCCTTACTCGACCCGGCGCGCTCAACCACGGAATCGATGGTAGTCGCCTGAATTCCCTTTTCCAGGATTTCGGCGTAGCCCGCTCGGATCAGCGCTTCGCGACGCCGCCCAGCAAGCTCCGGATTGGCACGGCGTGGACTCACAATGCCTCCTCAATGAACAATTCGTCTGGACGGATTATAACATTGCGCATTTTATGGTCGCCGCATTCTCTTTGAACATGTGAAAAAATGTACGGCCTCACGCAAAGGCGCGAAGTCGCCGAGGCACGCAAAGGTAGCCACGGTTAACTCGCAGTTTGAGTTAACCGTGGGCTTGTCATCACGGAAACAGCCCACGGTTGGAAAAGCGCCAACCGTGGCTATCCCCCTTGCGAGACTTTGCGGCTTCGCGCCTTTGCGTGAGGCTTTTGCCCTTTGAACGATTTATTCACACCCTATTCCTGTATGGGTAACAGCGCGGCCGCGATGGGCATGTGGTACACTCGGTCTCTTGCCGCCGGATTCCCTCGAAAATGAAAGACTGCGGGCCTGAGGCCGCCGCTATAGAATCATGACTGCATTCTTTATCCTGGCTATGCTTCTCATGCTCCAGAGCCTTTTGTCGCTGCGCGGGGGTTTCCAATTTCTCGAGTTTCTTCGCCGCAGCAAACTGCGTCCGCCAAGTCCCTATCATCCGTCCGCCGCCGTCATCATCCCTTGCAAAGGCCATGACGAGGATCTAGAACGAAACGCCATCAAGTTCCTCACGCAGGACTACCCTCACTATCAGATGATCTTCGTGGTCGCCTCAAAGCGCGACCCAGCGCACGCTTATTTATCTCATCTGATCGCGCAAACCCGAACAGACTTTACGGGAGCCGGGCGGCAATCCACCCTGGTGGTCGCTGGATATTCGGAGAGCAACGGGGAGAAAGTGAATAACCTCTTAGCGGGGCTGAAGGCCGTGGATCGCCAAGCCGAGGTCCTGGTCTTCGCGGACATCGATGCCCAGCCCGAAGAGGGCTGGCTGCGCGCCTTGGTAGGCCCGCTCGAAGATTCCAGCACTACCGTAAGCACCGGCTTCCGGTGGTACTTGCCTGGCCCCGGATTCACCTCCCGCCTGCGATCCGCTTGGGATAGCTCGATTGCCACGATGATGGGCGAGCACTCACGCAACATCGCCTGGGGCGGTTCCATGGCCATCCGCAGAGAGGAGTTCAATCGCCTGCGAGTTGCGGAGGATTATTGGCAGGGCACGGTGAGCGATGACTACGCCATCGCGCGCGCTGTCCGGGAGGCGGGCGGCGCGATTCGCTTTGAGCCGCGCTGCCTCGTGGCTTCCCGCAGCAACTCGCGCTTCCGTGAATTTATGGCCTGGACAAACCGGCAGATCATTCTCACCCGTGTTTACCACAGTCGCTACTGGGCTCTCGGGGTGGCATCCTATGGACTTTATGGTCTTACGTTCTTATGGGGTATCGCGCTGATCCTCTTCTCAGGAAGCACAGCCCATCGCATTGAGGCTGCCGTGTTCCTGGCCGCAATCACAGTTTTGGGGATGACCAAGGGCGCGTTGCGGACGGTCGCGGCGCGCGAAATCTTCCCCAAAGAAAAGAATACCTGGGCGCGTTTTGGCGCGTGCTATTGGCAACTCGCGCCACTGGTTCCCTGGGTCATGCTGTTCAATTTTGTTGCTGCGGGATTCATCCGCCGCATCGAATGGTGCGGGACGGTCTACGATCTCCGGTCGCTCAATAAACTTAAAATCATCCGGCGGGCCAAACCATAATGCGTCGTATCGATGGTAGCCACGGCACGATTTGCGTGCCGTGGGCCTTTCGTTCGCCAATCCAACAGCCCACGGCACAAACACCGTGCCGTGGCTACCGCTTCATTTCGGCAGATCCATGCGGCGCAAAAGGTCCGCGAAGCGAGGGTCGGAGCGAAGGCCGTCAAGGTCTGGGTCCACTTTAAGATAGACCATCCCGAACTGGCGCTGTTGGTAAGCCTTTTCCAGGCTTGTAAATGCCGGATCTTTTTCGTCCAACGCCGCGTAGATTTCCGCAATGACGTAAGATGAAATGGTTGCGGGTGGGCGTTTTGCGTCAAGCAACCGGATCATCCGGAATGCGTCGTGCCTCTTCCCGGAGACCGCATCGAGATAGCCCATATAGGCGTCAAGCGTCTGCGTGTCGCCGCCGGAAAAGCTGGCGCCTTTTTGGAATTCCAAGGCCGCTTGCTGAAACAGACTTGTTTTCACACATGCCCATCCCAGGGCATAGTGGGCGCGCGCAGAATTCGGGTTCAGGGCAAGAGCCGCCCGGTCTTCCTGCACGGCCTCATCGTAGCGGCGCGCGTTGTAGAAAATCCATGCGCCTTCGAACCTTGTGGCTGGCGAGACGGGATCAAGTTTTTCAGCGAAGCGAATTTCAGAAATGGCTTGATTGTGGCGGCCCATCGCGGTCAAATACATAGCGTACCAATAATGTCCGGTCGCGTAGCCCGGATTCAACGCGATGGCGCGCTTAAATTCCGCCCCGGCGCCCGGCCAATCCCAATCGTAGACGAAGCGGTTCCATGCGAGCGCCGCGTGGGCTTGCGCGCTCTCCCCATCGATCTGCAGCGCCTTCAGAGCCGCTGCTTTCGCCTTTGCGGATATGGCCGCTGGTTGGTGGGTCGCATCCCTGACCTCCGTCGTCAGCAGCACATCATAGGCAGTCGCTAGGCCCGTATAGGCCAACGAGAAGTTCGGGTCGATTGCAGTTGCCTGTCGAAAGTACCCGATGCTCTTGTTCAACGGCGCCTTCGCGCTTTGGTTCCACTGGGATCGGCTCTTCTGAAAATAATAGTGACCTTTGAGATAGGCGTCCTCAGCCGCCGGATTTTCCGAGCGTCGGGACCTAAGCAGCGTCTGTTGCCGCGGCGTCAACTTCACCTGGATTTCCGTTGCAATGGCTTCGGCAATCTCGCCTTGCAAGCTCAAAGCGTCTCCAAGACCGCGCTCGTAGGACCTAGCCCACAGATGCTTCTCCGGCTCGGCCTGCACCAGTTGGGCTGTCACCCTCACCCGGCTTCCTGACCGCGTTACAGTGCCTTCAACAATGGCATCCACGTTCAGCTCCCGGGCAATGGCCGGGAGTGCCTTGTGGCTATCTCTATACTGGATCGTTGAGGTCCGGGAAATCACCCGCAGCGCGGGAATTTGCGCCAAGTTGGTGATGAGCTGGTCTGTCAAGCCTTCGGCGAAGTATTCCTGCTCCGAATCACCGGAAAGATTCCTGAAGGGCAGCACGGCCAATGACCTGATCGTCCTTTCCTGGCGGTGGCGAAAGAGTTCGGTCCAAAAGCCTCTCGGTCCAAAAGCCTCGATGATAAGCGTCAGCACGACGACCGCTAGAAGAAAGGCGGCCACGGCGATCCCAAGGGCTCGTTTGACGCTGAGGTGGCCCGCGAGCTGATTTCTCACCCCTTTCGCATCCGCTGCCGGTCCTTCCTGCCGGAACCGGGAGAGATTGTCTGGCGTTGTATCGATCCGCACCGGCGGGAAACCGGCAACGGCTGGGTTTTCCGAATTGGATGTTGTGAGTTTCGGATTAGCCACCTCCGTTACTGGCCTTACGGGCGCGATAAACCTGTACCCCCGGCGCGACAGGGTCTCAATGAATCGCGGATTTTGGGCCTCGTCTCCCAGGGCAGTTCTGATCTGCCGGATGCACTGGTTCAGTCCCAGGTCAAAATCAACAAAGGTCTCTTCGCCCCAAACGACGCGCTGAATCTCTTCCCGGGTCACAATTTGTCCTGCGCGGGCCGCCAGCAATGCGAGGATCTTGAAGGGCTGGGGCGCAAGCTTGACGGCGAGCCCCTCCTTGCGAAGCTCGCCATCGTTGAGATTCAATTCAAACACGTCGAAACGGATCCTCGAGTTTGTGGCGTTGTCTGGCATGTGCGTCATGAAAATGTGGTGGAAGGGCACGGCTTTAGCCATGCCGCAACGGACCTGCTATTGATTCTCTCCCGCTGCAGCGATGGGCGGGCCGCCCATCGCCGCAGCGGAAGAGACACCCGGGGAAGGCTCCGTTACGGCACGGTTAAAACCGTGCCCTTCCGTCATCTTTACCGGAATTTTCACAGCAGAGACCGCAGAGTTTCAAAAGCAAAACTCTGCGCTACGTCTGCTCGTTTCTGCGGCTTTTTCGTATTTATCAAAGGAAATGCCGCAAAGTTTTAACAACAAAACTCTGCCCTACTGCATTCTATGAATCGCATTCACCACTGGCTGTGCAGCTCGGAGACGTGGAGGAAGAACCTTGAGAGGGAGCTTTTGCCCTGGGTTCTGGATGGCGTGAGCCTCGGCGGCGATGTGCTCGAGGTCGGCCCAGGAACAGGTCTTACGACGGAGATCCTGCGAATCCGCTGCGAACGGCTCACAGCGCTTGAGATTGATCCCAAGCTGGCACGCCAGGCGAATAAGCGGATGCGCGGGACCAATGCCACCATCATTCGCGGCGATGCCACGGCCATGCCGTTTGGGAGTGGTTCTTTTTCCGGCGCCGTCTCGCTCACCATGCTGCACCACGTACCATCGCAAGCTCTTCAGGATGGCCTGCTGCGCGAAGTATTACGGGTGTTGAAGCCCGGCGGCCAGTTTGCGGGCGAGGACAGCGTTTGGACCCCCCGCATGTGGCTGCTCCACATCGGCGATACTCTGAATGCCATCAATCCGGAAACGTTTGCGCACCGGCTGCGCGCCGCGGGTTTCGCGGATCCTCGCATCGAGGCGGCCGGGCGAGCCTTCCGTTTCAGCGCGCGACGGCCGGAAGAACCATGACCAGTGGTAGCCACGGCACGGCAGATGTGCCGTGGGCCTTTGTGAGTGTCACGATAGATAATTCCGGGAGTTATTGTAAATTCGAGAAAAGCCCACGGCACAAAAAGCGTGCCGTGGCTACCCTGCCTTTTCTGTTCTATCTGTTCTTAGCAAGTTAAAATGTCCGCTTTTTATAGCTAATGAAATGTCCGGTTTCGCTTTTCCTTCGGCGCTAACCGAAGGAGCCCGTAGGG
>JBOGJX010000374.1:0-4597 GCA_050745285.1 Terriglobia bacterium | reverse complement strand
GGGCTGTGGTTCCCTCGTTGACTCCCACCCTCTCCCCGGGGCGAGGGCGGCGAGCGGAGCGAGCGGGGTGAGGGGTGTTGGCCGGCATTGCCTGGGCACGACCAATGCGGGGAACTGCATGCTCCCGGAACTATCAAACTTCTACCGCCACCCCGGCAGAGCCGGGGGAACTTCCTTTGGAGTTAGAAAGCAACTCTGCGCTACACGTCTATGAAAGTTTCGGAACAAAGCCTAGCGATACTGCGCCGCTGGTGTTTTTTGGCGGTGGTCGTTTCGCTTCTCACTGTCCCCGCCGGCCTGATATTGGCCGGGCAGCGCGCGCCAGCGCGCGACCAAACCCTGCAACGGCTCTTTATAGAAGGCCAGCAGGCTCTTCAGCGCGGCGACCTGCCGCAAGCCGACCGGACCTTCCGGCGCATCTTGGAGATTGACCCGCAAAATCCCGGCGCCTATGCGAACCTTGGCGTGGTGGACATGCGCAGAAAGCAGTGGGGGGACGCCCTTCGGGATCTCAAGCGAGCCCGGCAGTTGGCGCCCGGAGTCAGCGGAATCCGGCTCAATATCGGACTGGCTTATTACCACGAGGGCGAGTATCAGCAAGCCATTCCTTCGTTCGAATCCGTGGTCAAGGACGAGCCACAGGGGACGCAATCGCATTATCTCCTCGGGCTCTGCTATTTTTATATCGGGCGGTATAAGAAGGCCCTGCATGAGATCGAGCCTCTCTGGCAGCAGGAATCGGCAAACATGGGTTACCTCTACGTGCTAAGCGTGGCCGCCGGCGAGTCTGGGCAACACGCCTTGGAAGATCAAGCGGTGGGTCGACTGCTTCAGGTGGGGGCTGGCTCACCCGAAATGCATCTTCTGATCGGCAAGGCTCACCTGGCCCGGCAAGATAATGATGACGCGCTTCGCGAGCTTGAGACCGCCGCCAGAGCAAATCCAAAACTTCCCTTTGTCCACTTTTATCTTGGGATTGCCTACCGGCGACGGAACGATTTTGTCAATGCCAAATCCGAGTTCCTGAAGGAGCTTGCGCGAGATCCTGGCGTGGCTTACACCTATGATGAGCTCGGCGCGGTGTGCGCCTATTTGCAGCAGGAGGATGAAGCCGCGCATTACTACCGCGAAGCCCTGCGTTTGAATCCCGGCCTGGCAAGCTCGTATTACGGCCTTGCCAAGGTCGAGTTGAAAGAGAAACAATATTCAGACGCGTGGGTTGCGTTGGGGCACGCCGGCCGCCTCGACCCGAAGAGCGCCAGCGTGCATTATCTGAGGGCTCAGTTGCTGTTGGCCATGGGGCATAAGCGCGAGGCTGAATCTGAATTCTCTACCGCCGCGAGCATGCACCGGGCAGTGCGGGACGAGCTGTTGCAGGAAATCAGCGGGAAGAGGCTTCCTAATCCGGAGGGGGAGAAGGCGCAATAAACCGGTAGCCACGGCACGCAAACCGTGCCCTGGCGACCTCCCCAATCTGGAGGCAGCAGCGCGGCCAGTGGCGTCCTGCAGATGCGGCAAACAAAAACCAGAGGGCAGAAAATGCCGGGTAAGCAATTGTACATGCGCTGGAGCGAGGACGAACGGCGGGCGGCTCCACGCGCCGGCCTGGAAGAGGAAGCGGTCTTTCAATGCGCCGGGCGGGAGTATATCTTGACCACGCGCAACGTAAGCGAGACCGGCTTGCGCGCCGAGCCCGAGCCAGGTGTCTTCTCCGCGACGGAGGGTTCGCTTGAATTCCATTTGGCCCCCGGAGAACTTCCCGTCGCGTGCCGCTGCCGTGTGGTTTATGCGATGGATGGCGAGGGCATTGGGATTGAGTTCCTTGACCTCAGTGATGAGGCTCGCGCGGCCCTAAAACATTTTGTCAGCGAATCCAACTGAGTCCCGCAATCCTTTTTCGTTACCCTCGTCCACGGGAGGAATGATCACGAATTTTAGATTCGAGAGCGTCAGGGCGGGTTTTTGACCCCGCCGTTCCAGCCGCCCAAAATACTGCGACCTTTTCGCGCTCCGAGCGGTTTGTTTACACGAACCGCTCGGAGCGGGAAACGGTAAAATGTACAATGTCCTCGTTTCCGGCAGGGTTAAAACCGTGCCCTGACGATTCTGCATGGCGCGAACTGAATAATCCAGGTTCGGGAGAAATCTAATGAAGTTTCTAGCTGCCATCTTTGCCACTCTTTTTCTTATACTACCCACTTCCGGTATGAGCCAAGCCGCGCCAGCCTATGCGCCGGCGCGCGGACTTCCCTCCTTCGTCGCGTCCCAGACGGGTGCGCCGCCGGAATCAGAAGTTAGAACGCAGGAGGCCCAGGCCAAAACCTTGCTGCTGAAACTCTATATGACGTCAGCGCGCATACACGACTTGCTAGGCCTCGCCGGGGCCAGCAACTGGACAATGACTGACGCGGAAAGGAGCCTGTTGCAGCAACAGGTGGCGTCCGTGCAAGGCCAGCTTCAGACGCTTGAGAAATGGCGCTACCAGTTCTTGTATCATCCTGACGACGCGGCTGCTGGCGCGAAGACGCTAGATACCCTCAGCTCTTTGATCCCGCAGATCGCGCCGATTGCGAAGGCGGCAGACTCGTATGGCGGCGCGGCCGCGGCGACCCAGTTCAAGCAGCCGCTGGATGAGCTCTCTGGATTGAAGGATAACCTTCGCTCCTACTTGGAGGCTCGGTTCCCGAGTCAATTCCCTGCTCCGCAACCCGCAGCCGCCGCTGCGCCTGTTGCCAAAAAGCGCCCCACGGCCGCTTCCTCCCCTTCCGCAACCGCAGCGCCCGCCACCCAATCGGTGTCCTCACTACCCTCAAGCAGCACAAACGCGGCGCCAACTTCACAAACGGCGCCACCCGCGTCTGCGGCGGCCGGGACCGTCGAGATACAACCGGATCAGGTGAAAGCCGTGCTGCGCGGCGTCTTCCTCACGGATGCGCGGGTGAGTGACCTTCTCAGCTTGATGCAACCGGAGAAGTGGAAAATGCAGGATGCGGAACGGGCGCTCTTCAATGAGAGGCTCGAGACCGTTGCAGCCCAGCTCAAGACGGTCGAGAAGTGGCGCTACCAGTTTCTCTACAACATGGGGAAAACGGATTTGGGTGATAACGTGGTGTCTGCCCTCGGCGATCTGATTCCGAGCATTCGGGATATTGCGTCCGGCGTCGCGCAGTATCAGACCCCGGCGGCTGGCGCCGGGTTCAACCAGGCAGCGGGGCAACTGGCCGGTTTTAAAGATTCAATCGCGTCGTACGTGGCCCTTTTGCAGGCCCAATATCAAAAGGCGCTCACGGCCCACCCCGCCGGAGGGCCGGGCGGCAAAGGACTCGAAACCGAGCGCATCAATGCGCCGCCACCACCTGCGCCCCCGGTGCGCACGCTTGTCGTAGCCCCGCCACCCCTGACCGTAGCCGAGGTGAAGGCCATCCTCCATAACGTCTACGTCTCAGAATTTCGTGTGCGTGACTTGCTGGGGCAGGAACACCCGGAGAGGTGGAAGGCCCCGCCCGCCGAACGCGAACTGGCGGCGCAGGCCCGCACCGGCCTGCTAGCACAATTAAACGAGCTCGAAAAGTGGCGCGAGCAATTCAACCGGGATCCAGCGAATATGTATAACGCCTTTCAGACTTACCGCGCTGTCGATAGTGTGTTCCACCCGCTCCGGGTATTCAGCCGCGAGACGGCCAAGTATGAGAGTGCGAACATGGCGAGTGACTACCAGCGGCGCGCGGATGATATGGAGGCGCAGATGAATGGCCTCATCCCCTATATCGGCTTCATCTTGCAACACGCGGACCAAGGCCTCGAAACCTTTCAGTCAGACCTCGCGAGCTGCCAGAACGAGCTGAGCTACGCGATGCACGGAACGGTGCATACGCCGGCGTCAATGAAAAACATTGTTCCGGTCTTCCGGGGACGCCGCACTGGTCGCAAAGCCTCTAAAGAGAAAGAGAGCATGCGAAAAAACTCCAGACGCGCAGCACATAAATGACCTGCTGCTGCACACAGTTAATAACGTCAGGAGGCAATTGCCAACGGAGTAAATTGAACTCCGTAGCTATTGCGATTTGCGGACGCTGAGGTATGCTTGAATTTATGTGGGTGGAGGGAAGCGCCTGCTGGCAGTTTGTTAACAGTCGGTCATGCCGCTTTGCGACACCCGCAAAGCGTGAAAAGGGATCCGGAAGGGCATGGCTTTAGCCATGCCACCAGGAAGTGGCTATTCATGCTCTCCCACTGCGGGAGACAGCAAGAATGGGGAGCACGCTACGGCACGGTTAAAACCGTGCCCTTCCATCCGCACTAATCAAATTTTCAGGGCAGGATGCGGACGAAGTCTTTTGAACTGTCATTCTGAGCGAAGCGAAGAATCTGCTTTTATTCTAATTAGCAATTTGCGAGTTTCTTCGCCACATTCGGCTCCTCAGAATGACATGAAGCGGGCTTTTTCAGCGACCTGTTAACATTACAAGATTAAGTTCGATAGCGGCGTGTCAGGGCACGGCTTTAGCCGTGCCAAACCAGGACATAAAAGATCGACGGCTTTAGCCGCTGAGGGCTTCAGTGGCTAAAGCCCCCGGGATCAAGGGAAGCGCACCGC